>JAAWKD010000030.1 GCA_022797215.1 Clostridia bacterium | reverse complement strand
AGAAAGTCGCGACTTTCTTGACTTTCTGGATAATTCGTGCTAGAATAGATAACATATCTTTATAAAGGAGTGTCATCTTATGGCAAAGCAAAAAAAATATACCCCTTGCACTTCAGGCTTAATCCTGGTTATGCGCCAGCATGCTAACGGTTCCTATTTCATCGGGACTTCCAATCGCATGTTTGCGTTTGACCCCAATAGCGTTTCCCAGTGTCAGCGGTTTTGCCTGCTGTATAACATCGGCGAGGAAAGCTTGACCAAACTTATTCAGGAAGCTAAGCTGCATCCTGGTGAGTTTGCATTCATGACGCTCTAACAGAAAGAGCACAGTATCTTTCAAAATAAAACAAAGGCAAGGGCCTACAGGCCCTTGCCTTTGTTTTATTTCTTTGGTGTGCCTAGCGGGAATTGAACCTGCGACCTCTCGCTTAGGAGGCGAGCGCTCTATCCAACTGAGCTATAGACACATTACTAACTGCCTTTTACAAGACAATTAGCATTATACGCTATTTTCTTATTTTGTGCAAGTCCCCATGCATTACTTTTTCTAAACTGTTGCCATACTTACCAAACCATCATAATATGCTTGATAAAGTTTCGCATAATACCCATCTTTTTGTACTAATTCTTGATGGTTTCCTTGTTCAATAATTTCTCCATTTTGTAATACAATAATTTTATCTACATTGATAATTGTTGATAACCTATGTGCTATAAATATAGAAGTTTTAGTAGAAGATAGTATATCAATTGATTTTTGAATTAGCTTTTCTGTTTGTGTATCAATATTAGCTGTTGCTTCATCTAAAATAAAAATATCTGGTTCATGTGCAAAAACTCTTGCAAAAGCTAAAAGTTGTTTTTCCCCTGCTGAATAAGAAGAGCCCTGTTCTTTTGCAATTTCATCTAATCTATTTGGCATAGCATTTATCATAGCATCTGCTGATGCTAGTTCAACTGCTTCTTCAATTTTTTCATCTGAAATCATATGGTTTAGTGATATATTTTCGCGAACCGTTCTAGCAAATATGAAAGGATCTTGTAAAATCATACCAATATGCCTTCTTAAATCTCGAATATTTAACTCATTGATATTTATATCATCTATTAATATTTCACCTTTTTGTATCTCATAAAAACGATTGATTAAATTTGTAATGGTAGTTTTCCCAGATCCCGTCTTACCCACAAAAGCAATGCTCTGGCCTGGCTGTATGACAAAGCTTATGTCTTTTAATACCCAATTTTCATTATCATAAGAAAACCATACATTTTTAAATTCAATTTTCCCTTGTATTTTTTCTAATGTTTTTCCTTTTTCTAAGTTCTCTAGATATTGTTTTTCTTCTAATATTTCATATACTTTATTTATAGATACTAGCGCCTCTTGCACAATTTCTATATTTTCTACAATTCGGTTAATTGGTTCAAAAATTTGCTTTAAATAAGTAATAAACATGTAGACAATTCCTACTTGCATGTCAATTCCAAAAATATGGTAAGTGCATGCCCATACAATTAAACAAATTCCAACATTTTCTAGTATAGTCATTAGAGCTGGTAATAAATTATTAATAATTGCATTTGGCATGATAGATTTGAATAGTTTATGTGTTAGCTCATCATTTTCGTCTTGCTTTTCTCTTTGTATGTTAAATATTTTAATTATCTTTACGCCATATATAGATTCTGCTAAAAAAGAATTTAACTTCGTCCTAATATTTTTCGTTATTTCTTGAAATTTGTTGGCCAATTTCGTAGAAATGAACGAGAAAATAATAATGAATGGTACAATAGTAAGTGCTACTAGGGTAAGTTTGCTACTAATAGATAACATAACTACAATAAAGGCAATAATTAAAAGAATATCTTTTATAATAGTAGCAATAACATCTTTAAACATAGTAGCAATATCTTCTACATCGTTAGTAATACGCACAAATAGCTTGCCTGCTGGTGTCTGGTCATGAAAAGGAATATTAGCATGCTGAATATATCGAAATAACTTATTTCTTAATCTATAAATGGCATCTTCTCCTACCATATTAATAGCAGTTGTAGCAACAAAATCAATGATGTTTCCTATTATTACAATTCCTATATAAATTGCTCCTATTATACCTATTGTAAAAATTCCTTTTTCGTAAACTCCTTGGCTTAAATAATCATCCATAACAATTTTTACTAAATATGGTTTAATAATTTCTGCAATTCCAACTAATAGAGATAAAAAGCTAACAACTAGAATGGATTTTGTATATGGTTTTATTAAATTCCACGCCCTTTGCATTGTTTTACTTTTCATTTGTATCTTTCTCCTTTTGACTAATTTGTTGTCTATAAAATTTATTATATTTTCCCTCTTTCTCTATTAAACTTTGATGAGTTCCTCTTTCTATGATTTTTCCACTTTCTAATACAATAATTTCATCTGCATCTTTAATGTCAGAAATTCTGCTAGAAATAATAATACAAGTTTTATTCTGTGTCATTTTTTTAATGTTTTCTAATAATTTTTCCTCTGTCTTGTTATCTAATGCTGAAAAAGTATCATCAAAAACAACAATATCAGAAGAGTTTAGAAAAGCCCTTGAAACCGCAATTCTTTGTTTTTGGCCTCCTGATAAGTCAACACCTCTTTCTCCAATAACAGTATGGATTCCATCATTCATTCCTTGAATCTCATCATAAATCATAGCCTCTTTTGTACTTTTTATAATTTCCCTTTCAGAATATTCTTTTCTAAATAGACTAATATTTTTCTCAATTGTATTAGAGAATAGGAAATTATCCTGTGTAATATAACAAATATTTTTTCTAATCATTTCCACTGGAATTTTATTAATATCTGTATCTCCAATATAAATCATATTATCTGGTACAGAGTATAGACGAAGCAATAAATTTGCAAGTGTAGTTTTTCCACTTCCTACTGTCCCTATAACACCTAAAGTCTTACCTTGTGGAATTGTAATATTAATATCTTCTAATGCACTTTCTAGATGGCTTGGATAATGAAAACTTAAATGAGAAATTTTGATATCTCCTTTTAAGTCTCTTTCCTCTTTTGGTTCTAATAATAAATATTTTTCTTTTTCCAACGATAAGAATTTATCTAATCTCTTATAAGAAATTTGGCCTCTTTTCCATTTAGAAATTGTAGATGGCAACCATGATACTGGTCCTATAAATAGTCCAATATAGCCATTAAATGCCACAAAATCTCCGATTGTAATCGTCTGTTCTAATACTAATTTTGATCCAACAATAATAGAAATAGCATAGCATAAACCAAAACATACATTAATACAAGTAGTTAATAACGTAGAATGTACGTCTACTGCATCATTTGCTGTTTTCAAATTTCTATTTTTTCTAATAAAATCTTTTAATTGGTTTCCTTCTTGTGAATATGCCTTTGTTGTTCTAATAGCATCTGTACTTTCTTGTACATATTCTGACAATTCTGTATAGTATTGTTGTGAAATTTTAAAGCTATTTTCTACATACTTTTTTATTTTAACAATTAAATAAGAAGTAATAAGAATAGGAAGTAATGTAGTAGCTGTTAGCCCTAAGTTTACCCCTTGTGCCATTGTAATAGTATATATGAAAAAAGTAGCTATAATTCTAGTTCCATAAGATTCTAAATTATAAAATGCACTCCTAATTTCTTTCGTATCCTTTGTAAAATAGGACATAATTTCACCATTTTTGATCTCTTGAATTTCGTTCATTTTCATTTTTACAAGTTGTTTAAAAAGACTATTTTTGATTTCTTTTTCTAAAGATCTTGAATGATAGGTTACTAAAAAACGCCATGGAAATCTTACTACTAGTAATCCAATACTAGTAAGAAATAAAAATATAATGTTTTGAATAATATCTTTCTGATTTGCTGATATGTCATATAATAAATCTATTAAATTTCCTATAATCTTTGCAGGAAATGTGGCAAAATAGATATTTAAAAATATAAATATAGTTTGTATTATAATATAAAAATAATGCTTTTTAAAGAAACGAATAACAATTGTTTTCACGTTTATTTCTTCTCCTTTGTATTTTCGACTTTATCTTAGCACAAGTTACATTTTATTTCAATATATCCCTTGACTTCTTGTGATATAATTACTTTAGAAAATATTATTTTGAAAAGGTGACCAAAATGCAACGTATTTTAAGTTATTTACGAAAAACAGTTGAAACCTATCACTTAATTGAAGAAGGAGACAAAATTGCAGTTGGGCTTTCCGGCGGCAAAGATTCTTTTGCGTTATTAATGGGTCTAAAAGCTCTCCAAAGGTTTTATCCTGTTCACTTTGAATTAATTGCTATTAGTATTGATCCTGGCTTTGAATTTTTTAACCAAACGTTTTTAAAAGGTAAATGTGAAGAAATTGGTGTTCCTCTTGTTATTGAACAGTCTCATATTAAAGAAATTGTTTTTGATGTAAGACAAGAAAAAAATCCTTGTTCTTTATGTGCTAATTTACGTAGAGGAATTTTAAATTCTATTGCTATTCAAGAGGGGTGTAATAAAATTGCTTTAGGGCATAATCAAGATGATGCCTTAGAAACTTTTTTACTCAACTTTTTATATGCAGGTAACCTTTCTACATTTGCTCCTATTAGTTACATGGACCGTTCTAAAATGACTTTGATTAGACCTTTAATTGATACCTCTGAAAAAGAAATTAAAAAGTTTATAAAACGTAATACCATTGAGGTTATGCCCAAGGTATGCCCTATGGATGGAATTTCTAAACGTGAAGATATGAAGAATATGATAGCAGAATGGGAGAAGAAAATCCCCACTATACGCGCTAATATGATTGGCGCAATTAAAAGAGCTCATATTAATGGATGGAAAGAAACTAAGTAGTAATTCTCTAAATAAAACAGGGCGGAGTTTTTAATTAAACTCCGTCCTGTTTTGGTTACTCGCAGGGCTTCATATAGGCGTAGCTGGCTTCCAACGAATGATACAAAAATATCTCCCGTCCTTCCCAGCCGTCATTCTCCTAGAACATCTCGAATTGCTCGGGAGCCTTGTTGCCGTATGACCTGCTTGTAATAATCGTGGGGGCCTTGGTCCAGAAGAACGAGACTTCTTCGCCCGTTCTTTTGATTCGGGCGGTAATCTCCATTCTTAAAACACTGGGCATAGGCCGTTCTTTCTTGATAGCAAGAATAGTTGCTATCTCCGGCTGATGGTACCATAACATAGGTTGCATCCTCCTTGAAAAAAAGATAAAACTATTATACTACTTTATGTTAAATTTCGCAACCTTATTTTGAAAGTTCTTTCATAGCTGCTTCTAACTCTTCCAATTTTTTATCTGCATCTTCTGAGCTAGTTCCCTTTACGCCCATATAAAACTTAATTTTAGGTTCTGTTCCTGATGGACGTACACAGCACCAGCTGTCACCTGTTAAATCAAAATATAATACATTTGATTTTGGCAAATTTGTGTTAGAATCCTCTCCTGTTTCGTTATTATGGATATTTTGTTTTTGGTAATCACCAAAGACGATTACTCTTTCTCCTGCAATTTCTGTAGCTGGATGATTTCTCATCTTCTCCATCATTTGTTTAATTTGTTCTGCACCTTCTGCACCTTTTAGAGTAATAGAAAATTGTTTTTCTTTGTAATATCCATATTTTTCATACATAGCAAGCATCGCATCCCACAATGTCATTCCTTTTTGTTTGTAGTAACATGCCGCTTCACAAAGTGTCATAACTGCTACGATTCCATCTTTATCTCTTGCATGCGTTCCGATAATACATCCATAACTTTCTTCATAAGAATATAGACATTCGTATTCATTGTTATTCTCTTCAAATCCACGAATAATTTTAGCAATATTTTTAAAACCTGTTAAAGTTGAAAATAACTTAACATTGTATGATTTTGCTATAGCATCTGTTAAATTAGAAGATACAATCGTTTTAATAACTGCCCCATTACTTGGCAATGTTCCATTTGCTTGTTTTTGAGATAAAATATATTCTGCAATTAAGTTTCCTGTCATATTACCATTAAATTGAATATATTCTCCAGTTGCTTGATTTTTAGCATATACCCCTAGTCTGTCTGCATCTGGATCATTTGCTAAAATAATGTCTGCATTTTTTTCTTTTGCTAATTCTAAAGCTAGTTTAAAAGCTTTTGGATCCTCTGGATTTGGATAATCTACTGTTGGAAAGTTTCCGTCTGGCTCTGCTTGTTCTTTTACAATATAAACATTTTCAAATCCTAATTCTTTTAAAATTGCTTGAACGGGAATATTTCCTGTTCCGTGAAGTGGTGTATAAACAATTTTAATATCTTTTTGCATTTGATCAATTGCTTTTTGATTTACTACCAATTTTTTTAGTTCTTCTATATATCTTTTATCAATTTCACTGCCTATTGTATGGTACAAACCTTGACTTTCTGCTTCTGCCCTTTCCATGGTTTTAATAGTTGATAAATCTGTTACATTATTTACTTCTTCTATAATTTCTTTATCAGTTGGTTCTACAATTTGAGCTCCATCTTCCCAATATACTTTATATCCATTATATTCTGGTGGATTATGACTAGCGGTTACTACAATTCCTGCTATACATCCTAGTTCTCTTACTGCAAAAGATAATTCTGGTGTTGGTCTTAATGTATCAAATCGATATGTTTTAATTCCATTTGCATTTAAGCAAAGTGCTGCTTGCTCACTAAATTCAGGAGACATTCTTCTTGAATCATAAGCAATTACAACACCTCTATTTTGCCCACCCTTTTTAATAATGTAATTGGCTATTCCTTGAGATGCTTTTGTAACAGTGTAAGTATTCATTCTGTTTGTTCCAATACCAATAACACCTCTTAAACCTGCTGTTCCAAATTCTAGATCTTTGTAAAATCTATCTTCTATTTCTTTTTCATCACTTGCAATACTCTTCAAATCTTGTTTATCTACTTCAGAAATAGCTGGATCATTTAACCATCTTTCATATTTTACTTTATATTCTTCCATTTCTTTATCCTTTCTTTAATTAATATGATAAAATGCTTTGTATAAAGCTCTTGCCGTTTCTGGGCTATCTACACCTTCTGCATTTTTAACTGGAGCAAATTCATCTTCTCTTTTTACCCTTAGAATACTCATGCTATCCACTGTTGAGAAGGCATCAAATAGAAATGCTTCAAATTTGTAAGCATTTGGCTCTGTTGGTTGTACTATCTCTCCATTTTCATTTAAATAACTTGCCTTTTTGAAAGCAACATGGTATGGTAATTTATTTGTACTTATTTGTTCTAATGCTGATAAATGAAATTGGTTACATAGAATATGAGATTCTCCATAAAGAAGTTCTCCTTTTTCATCTGTTGCTTCTGCTAACTCTTTTGATATTTCAGTATATTCAATAACATTCGGTCTATTATCTTTTTTACAGAAAACACCTACTTTTTCTTGTGGATTTGCTTTTACAACACTTTTTCCTGCCATTAAGTTTCCTTCACTAATGGCTAATCCCGTTAACACTGGATCTACCATTTTCGCTAAGACATTGTCTACTCCACCAATATATACCCATTCAATTCCTTTTTCTTTCATATCATAAAGTACACCATTTTTTCTCATTGCCTCAAAAATTCCGCCATGTCCATCAGCTGCCTGTTTTATCATTCCATCTTCATCTAATAAAATTTTTCCCTCTGTGTCTATCATTGGCAATTTTCCTTGAATAAAGAATCCCACTGCCTCTTTTGGATAGCCAAAGTAGTTGTTGTCCTTAAAGAATTGAATCGTATCTTCATTGTTAGCATCACTTGTCATTAGGTACCATGGAATTGTAATACTATATTTTTCACAAGCTTCTTTCATTGTATCACATAAAATTTCAAAAATAGATTTGTGTGAATCTAGTCCTAAGTCAAAGGTCCCTTTTGGTCCATTATGTCCGAGTCTAGTTCCTTGACCTCCTGCCATCGTGACTACTGCTAATTTACCTTGTTTGATTGCATTTTCACCTAAAGACGTATATTTTTCTAATTCCCCTGAGGATAATTCTGATTTTGTCACATGGCTAATAGGCTCTAATTTTACATTTGCAAAATCTGATTTCATTTTAGTTGTTTCATAAAGTTCTTGCATTTGTTTAAAATCAGTTGTTAAAATCGCATCTAACAACTCACTTTGTTTTTCTTTTGATAGGGAGTTAAAAGAATTTAATAATTGTTCTTGCCCATACTTTTGAAGCATTTGCTTTGCAGCTAATAATTTTTCTTCCATAAAATTACCTTCCTTTTCTTAAAATAATTGTCCCTATTTAAACTGTAATTAATATCTACTATCTTATACTATAACCAATTTTTCGTCAATTATGTTTTAAGGAATTTTCTTTTACTTAATGAATTCTTAAACTTTATAAAAAAAACGATATTAGCAATCCCACTAATTATCTTACAAAAGCATAACCTAACTATGTCTCTAAATAAGATATCTGTAACCCGCTTTGCTCGAATGGCTAAGAAATCTACATCACTCACACAAATATTTAAAACAATTTGGTGTAATTTTCCAGAATATAAAAAATCACCACTTTCGCTTTTGCTACTTGTGATGCATCTTTCTTTATTGTTTTACCAATTAGGAAGGAATTATGTTTCTTTAATAATATCGATATACTCAAAAAATTCCTTAAAATTTTCCCCTCTGATTTTCTATATTAGAGTCCGGTGCCTATTACCGCTACTCCACGGCCACAGTAGTCACCATAACCCCAGGGACCAGAACTATAAGAAAAGGAAAACACTCCACTCTCACCACGAATGAGCCCAAATGCAGAGCTAGGGATCCACTCAGCTGCAGAAGTACCATGCCAGCCTGAGCAACTAGGATACCATAACATAATCCCTATATTTTACTAATTACTCTTTATTTTTTCAAATATTATACATTTCCTACTGCCTGCTTTATTTCTTGTTTTGTATATCCTTCAAATACTTCTGCAATTTCCTTTTCTCCTGATGTGTTCAAAACTCTATCATGTGAATTTAATATTTCTACAATATGATGATTAAATTCTGTTACCTCAAAGAAATTAATTATTTTAATATTCTCACCATCTGTTTTTTCTACCCATTTTTCTATATTTTCATTATTTCTTTCAATATAATCTCTACTTCCATTAATCAATACAATATTTTCCTTTTCCTTATTTATTTCTAAGTCTAATAATTGCTCTATATCTGCATATTTTTTTGAATTAATTTCTTCCCAACGAATTTGTAAGATTTCTTCTTCATTTTTTAGGTTTAATTTTTTTACCAATATTTCAATATTTTCTGCTGAATTATTTTCTAGGAGTGTTATCACGTTTACTTGCTTCTCAATTTGGTGATTAATATATGGTAAAAGCATAGTTGCAAAATGCCAATCACTCACATAAAAACTACATAGTTTTTCAACTCTTTGATTTTCTTTTTTCATTTGAAACAACCCCTTCATTCATTTTTCATCTTGGAAAATTTTACCATTTATTACTTACGGAAGTCAAGCTTTTTTCAAATAAATCGTACGTGTTTATTCGACATTTAGATATTATTTTTTATCAATTTTATATGAATTTTCTTTGGTAAATTAAAAAGTTTTTTCCAATATTGTATATTTTTTTTAATTCAGTCAATAATTTTATTAAACACAAAATTTTTGTATTCTAGGAAAGTACAGCAAATTGTGTCAACAATTTGTGCAATTTCCGTAGAAGACAATTATGCAAATGTTACAAATTCTTAATGTTTCAACATTTAGAATTTGTTAATTAGTATTTTGAAAATACGGAGGATAAAAAATGAAAAGATTTTTTGTATTATTATCATTATTAACTTTATTTATATTTGTATCTGCTCTTTCTTACGTAAACGCAGTATCAGAGGATATTGCCAATAGTGTATTTCGTTTACATGTTATTGCTAACAGTGATAGCAAAGAAGATCAAGAATTAAAATTGAAAGTAAGAGATGCTCTTCTTTCTTATATGAATACTTTAGCTAAAGACTGTTCTTCTAAAGAAGAAGTAGTAGCTTTAGCAAAAGAACATCAAGAAGAATTTAAGAAAATTGCAGAGCAAGTAATTAATGATAATGGTTTTTCTTACCCTGTTACCATTCAAATTGGTGATAGTGATTTTCCTACTAAAACCTATGGAGATATTTCATTACCTGCTGGAACTTATGATGCCTTAAGAGTGCAAATTGGTGATGCCAAAGGACAAAACTGGTGGTGTGTCATGTTTCCTCCTCTTTGTTTTGTAGATGTTAGCACAGGAGTTGTTCCTGATGAGTCTAAAAAAGAAATGCAAGAAAATTTGAATGATGAAGAATACGATTTAATTAGTAAAACAGACAATAATGAAATTGATTTTAAATTTAAGTTAATAGAATTTTTCCAAAATTTAAAACTTGGTCAAAAATAGCATTTTTTACACAAGAATTACTTGTCAAAAAGAACAAACTATGGTATAAAGTTGTTGAAATTAAAGAAACTTAAATGGGGGTTGTTCATTTTGGATAAATTAGTAATTCAAGGACCAACAAAATTAAAAGGAGAAGTAACCATTAGTGGTGCTAAAAATGCAGCAGTTGCTATTTTACCTGCAACTTTATTAATTAATGGCATTTGTAGAATTGATAATCTACCAAACATTAGTGATGTAAGAACTTCTTGTAAGATATTAGAAACTTTAGGTGCCAAAATCACCTGGTTTTCAGATAATGAAATAGAAATTGATACCACAAATATCGGTTGTACACAAGCTCCTTTAGATATGACTAGTAAATTTAGAGCCTCTTACTACTTACTTGGTGCTCTTTTAGGAAGATGTGGCGCTGCTGAAGTTGGAATTCCTGGTGGATGCAATTTGGGTGCAAGACCAATTGATCAACATATTAAAGGCTTTGAAGCTCTTGGTGCAAAAGTGGATGTAGCTCAAGGAAAAATAACTGCTAAAGTCAAGAAATTAATTGGTACTTCTATTTATATGGATATTGTTTCTGTTGGTGCTACCATTAATATTATGCTAGCTAGTGTATTAGCAGAGGGAACTACTACTATTGATAATGCTGCAAAAGAACCACATATTGTTGATGTTGCTAACTTCTTAAACACCATGGGGGCTGATATTCGTGGTGCTGGTACAGATGTAATTAAAATTAATGGTGTTAAAAGTTTACATGGGGACACCACATATTCTGTTGTTCCAGATCAAATTGAAGCTGGTACTTTTATGCTTGCAGCAGTAGCTTCTAAAGGAGATATTTTAATTAAAAATTGTATTCCAGAGCATTTAGATTGTATTACTGCTAAAATTGTTGAGATTGGTGGAACAGTAGAAGATTTAGGAGATAGTATTCGTGTATCTATGAATAAACGACCTAATAAAGCAATTGTAAAAACACTCCCTTATCCTGGTTTTCCTACAGACTTGCAACCTCAAATGGGGGTTGTACTTTCCGTTGCCGATGGTACAAGCACAATTAATGAAAGCATTTGGGACTCTAGATTTCAATATACTGCCGAATTAAACAAAATGGGTGCTAAAATTGCTCCTCAAGGAAAAACTGCAGTATTTGAAGGTGTGAAAGGTTTAGTTGGTTCTTCAGTTTGTGCAACAGATTTAAGAGCGGGTGCTGCTTTACTTGTTGCAGGAACGATTGCAAATGGAGAAACACATTTATATAATTTGCAACATATTGACAGAGGTTATGAAAATATAGAAGAAAAATTTAGAAACTTAGGTGCGAAAATTCAAAGAGTTTCTGAACCAGATGAATCTATGTGTGATAATTAAATGAAACAAAAGAAGTAAAGGATAAAGAAATATGCTAAAGTTTTATAGTTTATATAGCGGTAGTAGTGGGAATAGTTTATTGGTTGAAACACCTAACTCTAAAGTTTTAATTGATGCAGGTGTTAGTACCAAAAAAATTGAAACTGCTTTAAGTGATTTAGAAGTAGATATTCATGACATTGATGCAGTCTTGGTAACTCATGAACATTCTGACCACGTAAAAGGTTTAGGTACCTTAGCTAAAAAGTTTAATATTCCCATTTATGCAAATCAAGAAACATGGGATGCTATGCCAGAAATTGCAGAAAAAGTTCAATTAGAAAATCAAAATCTTTTCAAACCAAATGAAAAATTTGACATTGGAGACTTAAAAATTCTCCCTTTTTCTATTCCACATGATGCTGCCAATCCATGTGGTTTTAATTTGTTTTATGAAAATCAAAAAATCAGTATTGCTACTGATTTAGGACATATGGATAATCAACTGATTAAATATTTAGAAGAAAGCCAGTTTATTTTATTAGAAGCAAATTATGATCCTAATATTTTAAAATGTTCTAGGTATCCCTATCCATTAAAGCAAAGGATTGCAGGTCCAAATGGTCATTTGTCTAATGAAATGGCTGGAAAAACAATTTCTTATCTTTTAAAAAGTGGATTGCGAAAAGTTATGCTTGGACATTTGAGTAAAGAAAATAATTTTCCTGAGCTTGCTTATCAAACCGTTATTGATGAACTTTGCAATAACAATTTTAACGAAAATCATTTTTCACTAAGTGTGGCTAACCGTTTAGCTCCTAGTAGTGTAGTAAATATAGAGGAATAGTATGTTACATATTGAAATTATTTGTGTTGGAAAATTGAAAGAAGATTATTTAAAATCTGCTATTTTAGAATATTCTAAAAGGCTGTCAAAATATTGCAATTGTAATATTATAGAATTGCCTGATGAGAAATTACCTGTTCCGCTTTCTGAAGAAAATAAAAGAAAAGTAATTGAAAAAGAAAGTAATTGTATTTTCGATCATATCAAAGAAAGCAGTTATGTGATCGCTTTAGATCTAAAGGGAAAACAATATTCTTCTGAAGAATTTTCCGAGAAAATATCTCATATCGCTACTCATAAAAACTCTACTATTACATTTTTAATTGGTGGAACTTTAGGTATGTCACAAAAGTTATTAGATAGTGCAAATGAATTAATTTGCTTTTCTAAAATGACTTTTCCCCATCAGTTAATCCGTGTGTTTTTATTAGAACAATTATTTCGTAGTTTTAAAATACAAAATAATGAAACTTATCATAGGTAAAATCGTAAATATATATTGAATTGTAGAGGAGAAGAAAAAAGAAAACTATTAAAATCTTTTTGGGAATAAAATCGGGGGCACGAATTATTATCGAAAAAGATAAAAATCTCTTTGAACATATCAGGGGTGATATTTAAGGGAATACATACTAAACTAAAATACTTCTCCTCTACAAAAATAAAAACATAAATAACTATTCGGAAATTTTTTTCAAGATATGTTTTGCACATATATAAGAAATGAAATTTCTAAGAATAAAATAAATAAAAATGAATGATATTTGTAATATCATAAATAATGAAATCAATCTCATAACTTGTCCTTTCTGCCCTTTTGGTCTTTTTGCAAGTCTTTAGAACTTGTTACGTTTTTTATCTTACTACCAATTTTTCCATTTGTCAACAAAAACTCTACGACAGAATTTGACAAATTATGACAGAGCTTATCATTCCTGCTAAGTCCGCAAGTAGCGCTGCTGCTAGTACAAATCGAATTTTCTTCACCTTAACACAGGCTGTATAAATAGCGATTGTGTAAAAGGTTGTTTCTGTTGATCCCATAATAACAGATGTAATCATTCCAAGGGTTGTATCTACTCCATATTGTTTCATAATGTCTACCGCAACTCCCATAGAGGCACTACCTGATATTGGTCTTAGCATTGCTAGTGGAAGTATTTGACTTGGTATTTTCAAAAGGTTTGTTACTGGTGAAATAATGCCAATTATAAAATCTAAAATTCCTGATGTTCTAAGTGCTCCTACTGCTAAAAATATTCCAATTAAAGTAGGAAATAAATTTACCACAATTTTAACACCCTCTGTAGCTCCTTCTAAAAAAATGTCAAATACTTTCTTTTTTTCTTTTAGACCATAGAATAAAATAATTAAAATTATAATTGGTATTGCTGCTGCTGATAAATAATTTACTATTTTCATGCTATCTTTTCATATAGTATTCTTACTATATAAAATTCCCCTTTCTTTAAAATTTTTTCATAAAAAGCTTTGTGGCAGTAATCCCTACCAATGCAGCGATAATAGTAGCTCCCCAGACTTGCAAAATAATACCACTTGGTGCATTTGATCCTAAAGAGCTACGTATGGCAATTACGTTAGTAGGTATTAGTTGTAAAGAAGCTGTATTTAACACAATAAACATTGCCATAGAATTGGTTACTGTATCTTTTTTTGGGTTTTCTTTTTGCATTGTTTCCATTGCTTTTAGTCCTAATGGTGTAGCGGCATTTCCAAGACCTAATAAATTTGCAACTACATTCATTGAAATTTCTTCTTTTGCTTGTTCATTATGTTTTAGTTCTGGAAATAGAACTTTAATAGCTGGTTGTAGTAGTTTAGTAAGTTTCGACATTAACGTAGTTTCTTTTGCTATTTTCATTACACCATTCCATAAGCAAATAGTTCCAAAAAAAGTAAGCGTCAATTCTACAGCTGAAGAGGCAGACTCAAAAAGCCCATTGCTTACCTGCTCTACATTACCTGATATTAATGCATAAATAAAGGATATTGCTATGAAAATTGGCCAAATAATATTTAACATTTTTGCCTCCTTCTCGTCCTTTTATCCTATTCTTATTTTTCATTTTTATTCCTATTTTATTTTTATGAAGTTTCGACATTTTTTTCTATTTTTCATATCAAATTTTACCATTTTTGTTAATTTTTTACAGTTTTTATTGCTTTTGAGCCCTTTTTGTGTTATTATAATTTATATCGCGTTTGTCGAATTTTGTTGTTTTAAGGAGGAAATGATATGAAATCTACAGGAATTATAAGACGAGTAGATGAATTAGGAAGAGTAGTAATTCCAATTGAATTAAGAAACAAATTTGGTATTGCAGAGAAAGACCCTATTGAAATATTCGTAGATGGTTCTAATATCGTATTAAAGAAATTCGAACCTAATTGTATCTTTTGTGGAAGTTCTAAGAAGTTGTCTGAATACAAAGATAAATTAGTTTGTGACAAATGCTTAGAAAAATTGGCTGGATTAAAAACAGAAGAATAAATATAGATAAATGAAGAAAAACCACTAGCATCTTAACTAGTGATTTTTTTATTCATTATTTCAAAAATTGTTGATAAATGTCATTTTTAGGAACATTTCTATCTTTTGCTATTTGCTTAATAATTTCTTTTTTGTCTAAGCCTAGTTTTTCATAAAAAGTATAGTGTTCTTGTAAAGTCATTTGTTCAAAGTCCATTTCTTCTTTATCTTCATTTGTATTTAAGTCTAAAATGATAACAAACTCTCCCTTTGGTTCGTGACATTTTTTTATTACTTCTGATACTTTTCCATATATTTTTTCTTCGTGAATTTTTGTTAATTCTCTAACCGCACAAATAGGAATATCTCCTATAACTTCTAATATATCTTCTAATGTTTTTTGTAACTTATGTGGTGCTTCATATAAAATAACCGTTTTCGTTTCTTTTACAATTTTACTAAAAGTTTCCTTTCTATTTTTTTTATTCAATGGCAAAAAACCATAAAAACTAAATTCTTTTGTAGAAATACCAGAAACAATTAAGCTATTAATTAAAGCACAAGCTCCTGGAATTGGTATTACTTCAATTTGATTTTCTATCGCCATTTTTACAATTTCCTCTCCTGGATCTGATATTCCAGGTGTTCCTGCATCTGTAACAATTGCAATATTTTTTCCAACTAAAGCCTCTTTTATTAATTCATCTGTTTTTATTTCTTCATTATGTCTGTGATAACTAATCATTGGCTTACTAATTTCAAAATAGTTTAATAATTGTAACGTATGTCTTGTATCTTCTGCAGCAATTAAATCTACTTGTTTTAAAATTTGAACCGCTCTAAACGTCATATCTTGTAAATTTCCAATTGGTGTTGCTACTAAGTATATTGTTCCTTTCATCTTTTTCTCCTCTACTTCATAATTTTACATTTTGTTTTGTATATTATTGTTTATGATATATCTTCAAAATATCTTTTGTATAATTGCCTTGTAGGTCATAAATATAAATTGGTTTTTCTACTTTTAAAAATGCCTTTGCATTTTTAGTCGCCTTGACTAAAATTAAATTTGGTTCTTTCTCTTGATTCGGATGAACAAATCTTATCACTTTAGGTTCTAATTTATATTTTTGTAAATTTACCATAATATCTGCTAGCCTTTCGGGTCTATGTACTATATAAATACTTCCCTGATCTTTTAGTAAATAACTGGCGATAGAAATAAAGTCTTCTAAATTAGCAGTCATTTCATGGCGTGAAACTAATTTTGCCTTATTTTCGTTAATTCCGCCTGTTCCTATCTTTTTATAGGGTGGATTTGTAACAATTGCATCAAAGCTTCTTGCTTCATATATTTGTTTTAGTTTTTTAATATCTTCGCAAACAATACAAATCCTTTCTTCTAAATGGTTTAGCTCTACACTTCTTTGTGCCATCTCTGCTACTTCTGGCTGTATTTCTATTCCTGTTATTTTAGTGTTTTGTGTCTTGGCAGATAATAAAATGCCTAAAATTCCAGTACCTGTTCCCATATCTAATATATTACTATTTCTCCTGATTTCTTTAGCAAAATCTGATAATAGTACACTATCTATTCCAAAACAAAATCCATTTTTATTTTGAATAATTTTTAATCCATTTAACTCTAAATCATCTATTCTCTCATTTTCTTTTAATTCCATAATTTCTCTCTTTTTTGCACCATTATACCATGTGTTTATAGATATTTCAAATCTTCATTGTCAAAAACAACTCTTGTAACATAAACTATACTATTATGAGGTGGCAATATGGAACAACTTAATCGTGGAGAAACTCCTAAAAAAGAAAAATTTAATTTCAAGGAAAAAAAAGAGAATACTGTACATTCTCTTTTTGAAGTAGAACATTTTTTACATGATTTTAGAAATATTTGCAAAGGTTTAAAACTTTATCATATTTTACGAAAATGATTAAGTAGTAGTATTTGCTACTTTATTATTTTGAGTACTATTTGTTGTATTATTTGTTTTATTAGTTTGTGTATTGTTTGTTACTTGATTAGTATTTGTCTGTTTTGTGGTATTGCTGTTTTTTTCAATTCTAATAAAAGCGTTTTTAAAATTTATCTTATTATCTTTAAATGCTTGATTTTCTCTTCCATTAATTAAAATTTTAACACTACTTACTTCATTTAGTTGTGTTAAAGTATTGACAATCGCATATACTGTCATATTTTCTGCTTCTTGACCACCTTTATGGTTATCTATAAATTCTTTTGATAAATCTAAATATACAATATCGCCTTTTAACTCTGCTTTTAATACTCTTGTTCCTTCTGGAATAACAGTTTGCAACTTTTCATTTTTAGGACCTTCTATTAATAATGTGATTAATGTAGCATAGGGGTCTGTTAATAGAGTTTTACTATCTATCATTCTTCCCTCTGGCATTAACTCCTTTGTTTCTTTGTTTTGGTAATATAGTGTAGCAATTGTTTGTCTCATCGTATCATTTCCAACCTCTTCTTGTGGTTGAATTTCATTTTGACTTACATCATTGTTTTTGTTAGTAAGTAAATAAATCGTTACCCCTACAATCCCTATTATTAAAATAGCCATTATTGTTAAAAATACTTTTCTATTCATCTGTTTTTCTCTCCTTCTCTTTTTATTGATTATCTCTACTAGGATAACCTTGAACTTGTACTATTTATTCTATCTCTATTCTTATTTTTATTTATTTAGAACTTTATTTTCCATTTTTTTGACTTTTCCATAAAATGCTATTATACTGTGTAAAGTAATTTTTTTTACTGTAAGCGCCTGTAGCTCAAATGGTAGAGCACTAGTTTCTAACCTAGCTGGATGGCGGTTCAATTCCCCTCAGGCGCTCCAACGACGTATCTGTTCGAACTTTATAGAATAGATAGATATGAAAATCAATCAGTTAAATGGTTGATTTTTTTGTTTTGCAAAAAATCATCCTAATTCTATAAGGAAAGGATGGTGTTTGAAATGAAGATAATTAAGCAAGAAATAGAATTTGAGGAATGTCTAAAACAAAGGCTTGAATTTATATGTGAGTTTTCTAAAGTTACGCCTATTTTTATCAATGGTAGCATTAGAAAATTGGAGAGAACTAATCTTACATATATTGAGCCACATAGAGTGATAATTAAAAACATTACTTTTTTAGTTTTTAATTATTCCAATGATGTTTATATTTCTAACTTAACTAAAAAGATAAAATTATCAGAGTTAGAAGAATATTTGAAAAAGATATAAATGTAAATATTTGACATTTCTTTAAATCGTGATATAATATAGGCAATTAATTACATATAGTTGTCCGTCAAAAGCTATATGTTTATGGGTACTTTGAAAAAATTATATTATATTGCATTATTATATTTTAGTTTATGATAAAAGAATTTAAGAGATGTCAATGGTACTCATGTACTTTGATGTCTCTTTTTTTGTTAGGAGGTTATGAAAATTGAACGAAGAAAAGAAAAAATGTGGGTTATATTTAAGAGTTTCCACCGAAGACCAAGCTCACGAGGGATTTAGTCTTCCAGAACAAAGAGAAAGGTTAGAAACTTTTTGCAAGTTTAAGGGCTATGAGATAGTAGATTATTACGAAGATGCTGGAATAAGTGCAAAAACTGGTAATTATAGACCAGAGTTTGAAAGATTAAAAAGTGATATTAAAGCTAAAAAGATAAATACTATTGTTGCCATGAAACTAGACAGAATAACTAGAAGTATATTTGATTGGGAAAAACTAATAACCTTTTTAGATGAAAATAATGCATATATTGATTGTGCTAATGATGAAATAAATACTACAAGTGCAAACGGCAAAATGATTTCAAGACTTTTAATGAGTGTTAGTCAAAATGAAATTGAAAGAACTAGCGAAAGAACGAAAATAGGTATGGCAGGAGCAATAAAAAACGGACATATTCCACACGTTGCACCATTAGGCTATAAGCACGAAGATAAGAAATTAGTAATTGATTACTCAACTAAAGATATTGTTATTAGAATATTTGATTTATACTACAATGGCTATTCTTATCAGAAAATAAGCAATCTATTCAAAGAAGAAAAAGTATTAGGAAAAGAAAATTGGCGAGATTCAACTATTGTTGGTATTTTAGAAAATGAAATATATAAGGAAGATTTTGTTCATGGTAAGAAAACCAAACACCCCACTTATTATGAAAATGTTGTCGAACCTATTATATCAAAAGAAATGTGGTCAGACTGTCAAGTACAGAAAAAGAAAAATTCTAGGAGTTACCAGAGGACACTAACCTATTTATATTTACAAAAATTGAAATGTCCCAAATGTAATAGGATTTTAGGTGGAAAAGCAACTACAAAGAAAAATGGTAATGCTTACTTTTACTATTATTGTAATGAATGCAAAATTGAATTTAAAGAAAAGGTTATAAATGATTACTTCAATCAGTTTATTAGTGAATTAGTAGAGTATGACTCTGTTGTAAATCAATTCTTCTTGCCTATGATAAAGCAAAAATTTGATGAGCCAAAGGAACAACTAGAAAAAGAGATAAAAGAGCAAAATAATAAACTAGAAAAAATTAAAAAAGCCTATATCAATGGAGTATTTGAACTAAAAGAATATAATGAAGAAAAGAAAATCGTTGAAATAGCAATAAGTGAATTACAAAATAAACTAGAAACTACTGATTGCACCGAAGAACTAAAATTCACACCAAAAGACATTTTACTAAAAAGAGATATTGATTTTATCAACAAAATAAAATTAGAAAAAGAATATCAAGCAAGAACTAAAACTTGGAAAGATTATACAAGACAAGAACAAGCAGAACTTATAATGAAATATGTTGATAATATAGAACTTGCTTTAGTTGGTAACGAAGTAGTTGTAACACAAATCAATTTTAGAGACTCAATCTGTAAACCTTGTCAGGAATTATATGATAATGGTTATATTGATACAACAAAACCTATGATATTAGGCAATGTACTTGGTAGTGTAAGATTTAGCAATTATTTACCAGAGGAAGAAGTCGGAGAAATCATTATGAGATTAAGACAGTATTATGATGTTCATTATACTGAAGCAACCTACTATGTAGATAAGCAAATGTTTTATTTTAACTTTGCTGAAGATAACTCTGCTATTGTTAGAGTATTTCCTTTAGAAGATTATTACAAACTAGATCCAGACAACAAAATGGAAACTTATAGATTTGGAATACTCTACATCAATGAAGAAGATAAATTTCAAATGCAAGAAATTGATACAGCATTTGACTATATACCAGATGAAACAAATACAAGTGTAATTTATACAAAAGAGCCTATACCTATTTCAGTAGGTGTTAAGCCAGTAAAATTCTGCGAAGAAATACAAGAAAAAACAAATTAACGTAGCACGTTTTGTTTTTGCATTTGCAAAAATGAAAGTGGCGATAGTTAATTTGAATAAAATTTATTTGCTGAAAATAAATTTTATTGCCTCGCAGAGCCCCCATGTTATGATAGTATGTCATAACATATAGGGAGTTAGGACTTCCGTCAAGACGAAGTCCTGTGCTACGAAGAAATTTCAAAGGAGGTGCTTTTATTGGAGCAAGAATTAGCATATTCTTTTCACTTGGGTAGTGATAAAAACAAAAGTAAATTAGCAAAGAAAGTTGCAAAAGAAAATGTATCTGGTACTACTT
>JAAWKD010000029.1 GCA_022797215.1 Clostridia bacterium | reverse complement strand
AATATTTTCATTAAAGTCTTTTTATTGTGTCTAAAATATTTTTTTCTAATTTTTTTAAAACTTTTCAACTAACTATTGACTTTTAATAGTTGGTCTCAATAATTTTTAAAGTTATACAACTTTACTTTGTTTTAGTTGCATATGTTATCTGTAGCTCATTTTATTTACATGGCTAAGAAAATTGTAACACAAAATTTGTTTTTTGCATACTATATTATATAAGATTTTGAGAAGAAGGAGGAAACAAAAATGCAAGAAGAAAGAGATTGTGGATGTGGTTGTGCTTGTAACAATAATTGTGGATGCAATAGTGGTTGTGGATGTAACAATGGAGGATTTTTAAGTAACTTATTTGGTGGTTGTGGATGTGGTGACAGCACTATTTTATTCTTTATTATTATCTTTTTATTATTATTTACAAATTGTGGATGCTACAATAGATAATTAGGCAAAATGAAGTTATGAATTAAACATATGTAAATTTTGTGTGAACTTTTTTTGAAAGTTCACATTTTTTTGAATGTTTTTTCGATTTTAATTGACGGAAAAATTGAAGAGTGTTATACTAATTTTGTAAAATTATGTCACAAACGAGGAGGAAATAAATATACTTCATATGAAAAAATTAATTAGTTTACTATTAATTATATTATTATTAATTCCATTATTTTTTGTTTATTTTGAAAAGGAGGTTAGTGCTACTTATAGTAGTAAATTTGCTAACTATCCAGGATATAAGGAGTTAATAGATGCCCTTCAAAAAGAGCATCCTAATTGGGAATTTGAGATTTATGAAACTGGCTTAAAGTGGAGTGACGTTATTAAAGAAGAATCTACACATTATAGAAATGTAACCCATATTTTAGGGGGGGGATGGAGCTGTGCAACCTGTGGTAATAAAACGCATGAAGACAGATGGTATTGTGCCTCAACTGCAACAATTGCTTATTATATGGATCCAAGAAATTCTTTGAATGAAAATTATATTTTACAATTTGAAAAGTTAAGCTATAATGGTGATCTTCAAACTCAAACAGGAGTAGAACAAATTTTAAAGGGCTGCAATTACGCACAAGGAAAAATTACTTATTATGATACAAAAGGTGTCAAAAAGACTATTAATAAAACTTATTCGCAGGTTATTATGGAAGCAGCAAAGGCTTATAATATTAGTGCATATCATCTAGCGGCTAGAATTAGACAAGAAATGGGAACTGGAAGTGGTAGTGTTATTATTTCAGGAAAATATAAAGGATATGAAGGATATTATAACTACTATAACTGGGGAGCTTATGGAAGTGATATTATAGGAAGTGGTTTAAAAACAGCAAAGGAAAATGGATGGTCAGATCCAGAAAAAGCAATTAAAGGTGGTGCGAAGCTAATTGCCAATGATTATATAAAAGTAGGACAAGATACTTTATATTTTCAAAAGTTTAATGTATCAAATAAAAATTCTCTTTATACACATCAATATATGACAAATGTTTCCGCAAGTAAATCAGAAGGAGCAACAGTTAAAAAAACTTATACAGACATAGGATTATTTAACGAAAAACTAGTTTTCAAAATTCCAGTATATAAAGATATGCCAACGTATAATTGTCCAGAGCCAGGAAAAGAAACAGTTGTAACACAAGATGTTCAAACTAATGGCGAAGTAAATGTTAGAAAAGGTAAAGGAACTAATAGCGCTATAATAACTACTCTTAAAAAAGGTGTAAAACTAATTAGAATTGAGTATGCACAGAAAAAAGAAGGCGGATATTATTGGGATAAAGTAGTTCTATCAAATGGAACAAAAGGATATGCTATAAGAGATCGTTTAACAGGAATATCATTACAAAGTAATTGTAATGAAAAGGACATTGTGTTAAATAGTGCAGAGGTAAGAAATGGACCAGGAAAAACAGGTACAGAGATTATATCATACATAGCTCCAGGGCAATTAGTAACTGTGGTAGAAAAGAATAAATACCCTAATTTAGATAGCGAAAATTGGTATCGTATAAGATTAAGTGATAATACCTATGGATATGTTTCAATAGGGTCATCTAACAATCCAAATCTTGAAAAATATGATGAAGATAGCAATGTATATGATTATGTAAAAGTAGTTTGCACAGATGGACTTAACATCAGAAGAGCACCAACTACTTCAGAAAATAATATTATGGCTACAGTGACAAAAGGAACACAATTATTTAGAGCACAAAAAAATGCTTCGAATGCAGGCGGATACATTTGGGATAAAGTAGTAACTCCTAATGGTGCTGTAGGATATTGCGTTAGACAAGATAAATCTAGTGGACAGCTTTGGATAGAGTCGTTGAGTAAGACAAAATATGAAGTAGATGAGAAAAATGCCAATATTGTGTGTGTTCCTAATATTACAGGAGAGCACTTGAAGGAATTATCTTCTAATATAGTTGTAAAAAAAGGAAGTAATACCATAGCAAATAGTGCTAAGATAGGAACAGGATATACAATTTCTGTAAATGGAAAGACATATACTGCTATCGTAAAGGGAGATACTAATGGAGATGGAGAAGTAAAAGCAACAGATTACATGAAAATAAAAAATTATATCATGGGAACATCTAAATTAACTGATGTAGAAAAAATTGCAGCAGACGTGAATAATGATAATAATATTAAAGCCACAGACTATATGAAAATAAAGAATTATATTATGGGTACTTCAACCATCGATATAAATTAGGAGGATAAAATGAAGAGAACAAAGAAAATTATAGGATTAATAGCAATTTTATGCTTTGTTATGTTACTTTCAAGTACATCTTTAGCAGCTAAAGGAAGCTTTAGTGTATCAAAGACATCAGTAACTCTAACAGAGGGAGGAAGTACTACTTTTAATATTACTGCTACTAACTGTGAAGGACAATTTGCAATTAGTTCATCAGATTCTAGTGTTGTTAAAGTAAGCTCTACATCTACATGGGTTAATGGTAGCACAACAATTACACTCACTGCTGTAAAAAAAGGGAGCGCCAAAATTACAATTACTGCATCAGATGTAGCAGATAATTCAGCTGAACCTCAACCAGTTACAGGAAGTAAAACAATTTCGGTAACTGTTAATGCGAAGTCAACAGGGGGCTCAAGTTCAGGTGGAAGTTCTTCAGGAAATTCAAATACTACAACAAAGACACCAAGTTTCAAAAGTACCAATCAAAAAGTTTATACAAAAAGTGATTGTAATTTACGTGCTAGTTGGTCTACATCAAGTGTAGCTACTCCAGTCAAAAAAGGAACAGAATTAACCTTAACAGGAACATCAACAGGAACAATTGATGGATATACTTGGTATCGTGTTACTTATCAAGGAAGTACAAAATATATAGCAAGTAGTCTAATTACTTATACAGCGCCTAAAGAGGATGAAAAAGACAACAATGATGACAAAAAAGATGATAAAGGCAATGAAGATAACAAAAATGAGAAGTCAAATAATAAAAATCTTTCTTCTCTAGCAATAGAAGGAATTGAAATTTCTCCAGCTTTTGATAAAGATATAACACAATATACTGCACAAGTAGAAGGAGATGTAACTGAATTAAAAATTGATGCAAAAGCAGAACATAGTAAAGCAAAAGTAACGGTAGAAGGAAATAAAAATTTAAAAGAAGGAGATAACATTATCAAAGTAAAAGTAACTGCAGAAGATGAAACAACAAGAACTTACTTTATTACTGTTACACAGGGAGAAGGAACCGATGTTGATGAAGGTCTAAAATTAGCAGAACTAAAAATTGCAAGAGTGGATTTTGAAAGTACCTTTAGACCAGATGTTCACTCTTATGATTTGGATTTAACAAGTTATGTTGAAAAATTAGATATTACAGCTATTCCAAATCAAGAGGATGCAATTGTTGAAATTTCAGGAAATGAGAATTTTAAAGAAGGTCAAAATGTGATTGTAATTCTTTTAACATCAGCAGATGGAAATGAAACAGCTAATTATCAAATTAGAGTCAATGTACCAGCAGAAGTAATAGAACAAGTAGAAGAACCAGATACGACATTTTATATATTAGTAGGTATAGCTGTTGCAGTTGTTATAATTGCAGTTGTATTAATTATTAAACGTCGTAGGGCTACTGATAGGGGTGACTTTGATGAGGAAGAATTTTTTGTAGAGGATAAAAAACAAGAAGAGGAAGAGGTAGGAAAAAGATTTTCAAATTATGAAGATAGATACCAATTAGACAATGATGATACAACAAAAGAAGAGAGAAGAAATAGAAGAGCAGATACATTAGATGACTTCTTAAATGCTCCAGAAGATGATGATGACTCAAGAAGACCAAAAGGAAGACATTCAAGATAAAAATAGAAATAAGAGAAAACTTATAAATATTTTAAAGAGGAAAAAATAAAAAGGCTGATTTCTAATCAGCCTTTTCTAATACCATAATTTGTTTTTTTACATCGGATAATGAAGTGAATTGAATTCCATGTATTCCAAATGCATTAGCAGCCTGTATATTATCCAATTTATCATCAATAAAAATGGTTTCTTCTGCTATTAGACTATATTTAGATAATAAGGTTTCGTAGTTCTTTGGGTTAGGTTTAGTAGAGCCTATTTCAAAAGAGTATACACCACCTAAATCAAATACAATGTTTTTTATCATATAAAATCTCCCTTAGAATACTTTTGGAGCAGGTAGCGAGAATCGAACTCGCGCGACCAGGTCGGAAGCATGGCATTCTACCACTAAATTATACCTGCGAAAATATTTACATCTATTATAGAACAAAATAGACAGAAATGCAATAAAAAATTACACTTCTAAATTAAGATAGATAGAAGTGTAATTTTTTATTGCTAGATTATCTATAATTGAATTTTTTGTTCTAATGTTTCAATAATGGCTGGCAAGATTTGTTTTTTTCTAGAGACTATACCTTTTAATAAAGTAGTATTAGAAATTAATTTGGCATGAAAGGCTCTTTCAAAAATATCAATTCTATTACCTAAAACAATTGCCTTAGAGTTTGCTTCTAAAATGTCAGTAGCTAGAAAAACAAATAAGTCAATATTTTCATTTTCAATTCTTTGTTCAATAGCTTGTTCTATTTCAATTTTTCTTTTAAAAACTTCTTCTAAGTTAGAAATATTGATTTGTGAAATTGTAATTTTTAGATCATTGTGTCTAAAATCTTTAGAATCAACATTAATGATTTCTAAGCCAGAAAGATTACTAATATCAGTTCCAGCTTCTAATAGTTTATATCCATAATCATATAAGTTAATACCTGCAATTTTAGCTAAACGTTCAGCTGTGATTTTGTCTTGCTCTGTACAAGTAGGGGATTTAAACATTAATGTATCTGAAATGATAGCACTTAGCATGATACCTGCCATTTTAGGTGTAATAGTAACATCATCTTGCTTGTACAATTTATACATAATAGTAGAGGCACAACCAACAGGTTCAGCAATACAATATACAGGTTCTGCTGTTTGTAAGTTTAATCTGTGATGGTCAACTACCATTTGAATGTGTGCATTTTCAATTCCTGGCAAACTTTGAGAAAATTCGTTATTATCTACCATAATAACATTTACATTATTATCTATATTAGAAAGTAACTCTGGTTCTTTAAGACCGAAGACATTTAAAGCATATTGAGTTTCTTTATTAATTTCTCCTAAACGAAAACTTTGTGCTTCACGACCAATTTGATTTTGCAAATTTGCCATTGTGATAGCACAAGAAATGGAATCAGTATCTGGATTAGTATGTCCGAAAACGCGAATGATATTATCAGCCATAAAAAATCCTCCTTTTATCTCTTAATTTAACTAATTAATTATAACATTAATTACATAAAATGTCAACTTTTGACAAAATTAAGAAAATCTAAATAATTATTGCTATTAGTATGCTTGATTTCAAGCTGAATTATGTATATAATTAATAAAAATTTAAGGAAAGGGAGCGCTTTTTAAATGGGACTTATCGTCAAAAATGTAGATAAAAGTTTTAGTACGAAAAAAGTAGTTGACAATATTAATTTTGAAATTCAGAAACCAGGTGTATATGGACTTTTGGGAACAAATGGAGCAGGAAAAACAACTACCATTCGTATGATTTTAGGAATTTTAAAAAAGGATAGTGGAGAAATTAATTGGAATGGCAAAGAAGTTCAAAGAAAGCATGTGAATTTTGGATATTTACCAGAAGAAAGAGGGGTATATCCAAAAACAAAAATACATGATCAATTAATGTATTTTGCAAAATTAAAAGGAATGAAAAAAGAAGTTGCAGAAGAACGTATGAGGTATTGGGCAAAAAGATTAGAAGTAGAACAATATTTACAAATGACACCAGAAAAATTGTCAAAAGGAAATCAACAAAAAGTTCAATTTATTACAGCAATTTTACATGATCCAGAATTGCTAGTATTAGATGAACCTTTTAGTGGACTAGACCCAGTCAATACAGAGCTTTTAAAAAATGTTATTTTAGAGTTAATTAAAAAAGGAACCTATATCATTATGTCTAGCCACCAAATGCATTCTATTGAAGAATTTGCGTCAGATGTACTAATATTAAATAAAGGAAAGACAGTATTACAAGGAAACTTAAAAGAAATCAAAGAACAATATGCAGCAAATAGATTATCACTAAGTACAACAGAGAATGTAGATAATTTGATAAAGCAAGCAAACCTTGAAATATATAACAGTAAAAATAACGAATATATGATTAACATTTCAGGAGAAGAAGATGGATATCGTTTGTTTGATATTTTAGCACAAAATCATATCAAGGTAGAAAAATTTGAAATTATGAAACCAAGTTTACATGATATTTTCATTGAAAAGGTAGGTGAAGAATAATGAAAGATTTATGGACAGTAGCATCTTATACCATTAAAGATATGTTCCAAAAGAAAACCTTTTTAATATCTAATTTGATTATTTTAATTATGATTGTAGTAGGATTTAATCTTCCTAATATTTTATCATCTTTTGATAAAGAAGAAGGGAATAGTAATACTACTAAAGAATTAGTAGTAGATAGTAAAAATATTTATGAAGGAACTTTAAATAGTTTAAATTCTTTAGATTTAGGCTATGAGTTTATGATAGAGAACAAGGAAGTAACATTTGAGCAAATCAAAGAAAAAATAGAAAATGATGAAATTGAAGATGCTATCATTATTGATAAGGTAAATGATAAAATTCAAATGACATATATTGTGGAAAATGCAACTAGTATGACGCAAGTACCAGAAAGCTTACAAAATACGTTTATTAATTTATATACAAACCTACAATTGACTAAATTAGATTTATCTGAGGAACAACTTGCAAGTTTGAACCCAGAATTTGAGTTTGAATTAAAGCAAACAGAAGAACAAGAGGTAAAAGGGAATGTGTTTGCCATTATGCTTTTATCCTTAGTATTGTTCTATGCTATTTATTTCTGTGCTTATCAAGTATCAGCTTCTATTACAACAGAAAAAACATCAAAAATTATGGAGACATTGGTTACTTCTACAAAACCTAGAACGATTGTATTAGGAAAGACAATTGGTATTGGTATTGTTGGTTTTATTCAAGGAATTATTATTGTAACAGTAGCACTTATTTGCGCAAAATATTGCTTACCTGAAGGTGTTTTAGATGCAGTATTAGACATGTCACAAATTACACCAACACTTGGAATTTTTACAATACTATACTTTATCTTAGGTTATGCAACTTTTGCTTTGCTATATGCTTTAACAGGCTCAACAGTCAGCAAACCAGAAGATGTGCAAACTGCTAATGGACCAGTTGCTATTGTAGCAGTAGTAGGATTTTACTTGTCATATTTTACTATGATGAACCCTACAAGTGACTTAAATGTATTTGCTTCTATATTCCCATTTTCATCACCATTTTGCATGCCATTTAGAATTATGATGGGAATTGCAACACCTAGTCAAATTGCTATTTCAATTGCAGTATTAGTAGCAACAATTTTAATTATAGCTAATATATCTATTAAGATCTATTCAAACGCGATTTTGAATTATGGAAGTAGAGTAACATTAAAAGATATGATTAAAATGTATAAGAGTAAAGATGATAATAACAGTTAAAATAACAGACTAACAAATTCTAAAAGCAAAGCTTTAAGAATTTGTAACGTTTGCATAATTAATTTCTACGTCAAGTGCATAAATGCACTTTCCTAGAACTTAAATAAATACCCCTCCTAGATGTGTAGTCTAGGAGGGGGGGTCCTTATTCAAGGGAAAGTGGCGTGAGGTGGAATAAAAGAGCCTGAGCAGATAATACTGTTTAGTTGCTTTCAGCCGAAGGCTCGTCGTCGCAGATGATGTCCTCAGTGGCAGAAATCCCATAGTCGTCATCATCGTAATCATCGTCGTTGACGACTGCACTATTATTTTTTCCCAAAATGACAAAACCGTCAGTAGCGGAAATATTCCAGGTGTTTGTGTCCAGATTATCACCACAAATAACATTCTTGCCAGTAATGGCACAGGTGCTAGCATTGTTGCCGATGATGACATCACCATTAATGGAAGAAAGGTCGTAGGTGCTGGCGTTATCCTTTAGGATAATACCAGATTGTGCAGAAACGTCATTGTCAAAAAGTGCATAGTTCTCCAAACACAAAGTACCAGAGATGACGAAACTAGCATGAAAGTGCACAGTATCTCCGCCAAAGACATCGCAGTCATATGTGCCATCCTCCAGCTGAGGGATTTTAACATTCCAGCCTTTCTGCCATGCCAGCTCTAGGTACTCTTCTTTTGTCATAAGAATGGTTTCACCATTCTTATTGACCAGTTTCAGCTTTTTTTTCATTAGAGCCTCCTTTTGTTGTGTAAGAATTTGTGTTAGTAGCGTACTCTAATTTTTTTCTTATTAATTTACCTCACTTTCAAATAAGATGACATAATTATAGCATAAAATAGTAGAAAAGGCAATTTATTTATGCTGGAAATGGCTTCATAGCATAAATGTCGGATTTTGTCGACAAAAAATACTTGCATTTTTAAAACAAATAAGGTTATAATAAATAAAGAGGTGATTTTTATGCAATTCAAGAAAAATCAAGAAATTTATAATAATAAAAGAATACGCTTTAGCAAAGAGTTGGAAGCACAAATTGACAAAGAATTGGAACGTGTAAGAAGAGAACAGGAAGCAAATGGAAATAAGACATATACTCAAGAAGAATTAGATGCTATAATATTAGGTGAAAGTTATAATAGAATTATATAAAATTGAATATACTGATGATGTAAAACGTCAATTGAATTCAATATATTACTATATAGAAAATCATTTATTAAATCCAATAGCAGCTAAGAACTTTTACATTCAATTCATACAAAAAAATCCAAATATTAAAATTTTTTCCATATGCATTTACTATCTATAAAAACACTAATTTTAGATGTTTACCATATAAAAAGTGGTTAATTCTATATGAAATCAAAAATAATTCAGTCATAGAAATTCAAACAATGATTAGTTCAAGATGAAATCTAATTTTTAATCTTATTATTTAGCCATTAAAATTAATTTTATTGCATTTCAATCAAATCCTTCCAATACTTTTTAGGCATGTACTGCATTTGCAATCTACTATTTGTTCTCTCTTTAATTGCAATTGTCTGAAAAAACGTTCTCCACAATTTTTGAAATTGAAGTTCTTCATCTGAAAATCTTTTTACCTCAAAGTTTTCTGGTACCTGTATCATTTCATAATCATTTCTATTTTGGCAATTGTATAAAAATGCTAAATTCCTATTTTTATCATGTAAAATCATATTTTGTTTCGGAAAACGTTTCATCAAAAATTGACCTACTTGTTCTATCACGTTATTATCTGGGTGAATTTGAGCATACCATAGGTTATTTTCAATTTCACATAATCGAACCAATCCTTTTAAACGATGTGCTTCACCAAATACATTTTTACGAAGCTTAGCAATTCCGTATCACATAATCAATTGATAATTGGTTACTAATGCGAGAACCAACCATAAAACCATGTAATAGATATTTCAAAATTAGCATTTCTTTACCTTTTTGATGAGATAAGAAAGCATAATAGCAATCATAAAGAGCAGTGTAGGAGATAGAGTGATAAATTCCATTCCAAATACGCTTAGCCTTAATTTCATCTGTAGAAATGTGCTTTGTTTGTTCTAAAAGATTAGGAATATAGTCTGTTTCAGGCATAATATTACTAGGAATAGTTTTTTGCAGATAACAGTTAAAAACAATGGTAAGTAAACCATCAAAAGTTCCATCATATATATAAACTTGATTTTCTAAAATTTGATAATCTAAAATAGTTATTTTCATGTTTTAAACTCCTTTTATAAAGCACCTGTTAAACACTTTATTCTATCTTCTTTGGTAGGTTCTAATTTATCAAATAAAGAGGTTTGTACATAGCTTGGAAGAGGAAGTCCGTTTTCTTTCTAAATAAATTAAATTTTCAGAAATAAAGCTATCATTAAATTTATGAATGGCATCATAATATTTCCCATCACAGGTAATAAAATAACGAGCACGTTTTAATACCACACCTAACTTTTTTAGATGCTCGAATTGTAAGTGACAATCTTTTCTAGCACGCAAAATTCTTTTAGCAGAAATTACACCAATTCCGAGGGATTCTTAATAAAGTTCCATAATCAGCTGAATTGATTTCGACAGGGAAACATTCTAAATGTCTTAAAGCCCAATCACATTTGGGATCCAACAAAGTATTAAAATTGGGATTTTGTTCATTTAATAGTTCATCACTGCTAAAACCATAAAAGCGAAGTAACCAGTCTGCTTGATAAATTCGATTTTCTCTTAATAAAGGAGGTCTTTCTAAACTGGGAAGAAGGGAGTCCTCATTTACTGAAACATAAGCAGAATAATATACTCTTTTTAAATGAAACTTTTGATATAAACTTTCCGATAGTTTTATAATCTTCAAATCACTCTCAGGTGTGGCACCAACAATTAATTGAGTTGTTTGTCCAGCAGGTACAAAATTTCTAATTTTAGGTTTAGAAATATTAGCGCTTGGAAGCATACTATTAGGTGTAAAAGACCAATTCTTTTTATTAGGTAACAACCTTTGGGCACTATTACTAAGCTGGCTAGAGATGTAACTCATTGGCTTTACGATATTTTCTTTAGACTTATCAGGTGCTAACAATTGAAGACTATTTTGAGAGGGGAGTTCTATATTAATACTCATGCGGTCTACCAAAACTCCAAGTTTATCAATTAATTCTTGACTACAACCAGGGATTGTTTTGGCATGGATATATCCGATTAAAGTGATATTCGTTTCGTAAAATAGTAATTGCTTGTATCATCTGCTCCATAGTATAATTAGGGGATTTTATCACAGCAGAACTTAAAAAAAGTCCCTCAATATAATTTCTTTTATAAAATCCAATTGTCAAATCAGCGATTTCCTTTGGAGTGAAAGTAGCTCTTTTTCTACTATTACTGCAACGGTTGACACAATATTTACAATCATACATACAACTATTGGTCATTAAAATTTTAAGCAAAGAAATACATCTACCATCAGCACCCCAACTATGGCAAATACCAGAAACATCTCCGTTTCCAATTCCATCAGGTGTATTTTTGCGCCTACTTCCAGAAGAACTACAAGAGGCATCATATTTAGCAGAGTCTGCTAAGATTTGTAATTTTTCTTCTATATCCATTTTCATCATTCCTTTATTTTTGTAATATAAATAATTTATGAATCGTATTTCTTAAATAGAGAATACAATACAAATGTTTGCATAAATAGTATAATACTATTATCAAGAAATGTCAAACAAAAGTTTTTGAAAAATAAAAAGATTTCAGCGCTAGAGAATAAAGGGAGAGAAGCCAAATGTCGAAAAAAGTCGTTCGAAATTTGTTGCATTTTGTAAAACAATATGTTAATAATAAATATAGAGTAAAAAATATTTTGCCAAAACAAAGGAGGTCATTATGAAATTTAGTAAAGAATTACAAGAATTTATTGACAAAGAACTTGAAAGACTTGAAAGAGAAGAAAGAGAAGGAAGAGTGAAATATTATACTGAGGAAGAAGCATTTAAGATTATGTTTGGAGGACTTTATGCTGGGTGTAGATATCGAGATTTTGCAAACGGAAATATACCTAAGCCAACTAAACTCAATCATTAATTATATTTCTTATGAATTGCAAAATCCAATTGCTTCTTATCAATTTTATAATAATCTAGTAAAAAAACTTTCTATTCTTTCTTATTTACCACAGGCAATGCCAGTGTATCGAACTACAAAGTATCATTATTTGATTATGAAACACTGGCTCATATTTTATAAGATACAAAGCAATACGGTTATAATATCATACATTTTTAGTTCAAAACAAGATTTCAATAACAAATTTCTATCAGATTAAAATTCCTTAAATTTCAACCACATTTTATGTTTTATAAACTCTTTAAAACCTTGAGTTGCTCCTAATAAAAATCCAGATTTATCTAATACCAAAATATTTGTCTTATCTAAATAAAGATAAAAATAGTTTTTTGTTTCAAAAACTCTATATAATTTATGATAAAAAATCTTATCACTTCCCATTGTATTTTTTATAACAAAATAGTTTTCATAAAAAGAATAAGTATTGACTAAGTTATTTTGTACCTTATCACTATGAAATTCTTTTGTATTTTTATGTGTAGGCTGAATAAATTGATAAGCTGAAAAACAAACAAAAATAACAAAGAATATGAAACCATGGATAAAATAATGATTAGCAAACAAAAGAGAAATGAGCAAAATAAATAGAAGAGAGAAAATAGCAGTATATGCTGTGTATCTCCAACCAAACTTCTTTTGTTGAAAGGCTAATAATTCTATATAAATATTCTTAGATAAAGTAGTTTTATTTTGAAATAAAGGTTTCATAGATAAACTCTCCTATACATTGTTAATAAAAATAGTATATGTTAAAATGATTTTTCGTACAAGACTATTTAAAAATAATTTTTAGTATGTTACAATAATCAAAAACGGAGGGGAAAAAATGAGAATAGGAATTGATATAGATGATACCTTATCTGAATCATTTGAATTAGTATTTCCATTTTCACAAAAATTTGATATAGAAGAATTAGGAAATAGTGGAAAAGTACAAACTTATGGAAAAAAAGAAAACCATAACTATATAGAAGAGATGTATCCTCACTGGTCAGAAGAACAAACTGATTTATTTTGGGAAAAAATATTTATGCAAACAGTAACAGAGGCAAGACCAAAACCATATGCTCAAGAGGTGATTCATAGATTAAAAGAAGAAGGGAACCCAATAGTCATTATTACTTCTAGGTATGAGGTATTACCAAATGACAATACCATAGAAACAAAGTCAAAAGAATGGCTAACTAAAAATGACATTCCATATGATAAATTTATTTTAAATGCAAAGGACAAGCTAATAGCAGCACAAAATGAAAAAATAGACTTATTTATTGATGACAGTATTCAGCATTGTAAAAGAGTAAACGGAGGAAATATAAAAACTCTTTTATATACTACTATTGCAAATCAAGGAGTAGAAGTACCAGAGTTAGAAAGAGTTTATTCTTGGATACAAATTTATCAAATCTATAAACAAATGAGGGATAAAAATTGAAAGAAGTAGAAGATAGGATAAAACCAACCAAAAAAGTAACAATTCAAGAAAGAAAATACAATGCACGCTTATATCCACTTTATAAAATGTGTGCATGGGACTTATTATTTTATTATGCCATTGCATTTGTATTTTTGGTTCAAACAAAAGGAATGAGTCCAGCAGAAGTAATGCTAACAGATGCTACTTATCCATTTTTAAAATTAATTTTTCAAATGCCAGGTTTAACTATTATTGATAAATTAGGAAAAAGGAGAAGCTTAATTGTTGGTAATTTTAGTTTATCAATTTGTATTGTCATTTTAATAGTATCAAGTGGAATTCCAATGGTTATTCTTTCTTATGCTTTTATGGCTTTTGCATTCTCTATTAAAAATGTGGCAGAAACCAATTTATTATATGATTCTGTACCAGATAAAAAAGGAAAGGGAATTTTCTCTAAAATAGAAGAAAAAGGAGCAAGAAATTATTACTTCCTAGATGGTATTACTTCTATGCTTACAGGTTTTCTATTTGTTATAAATGGATATATTCCTATGATGATTTGCTTAATGTTTACAGTAATAGCAATTGCAATGTCAACCTGTTTTAAAGAAGTATGTGAAATCAAAGAAGAAAAAGCTCAAACTTTAAAAGGAAGGATACAAGGATATTTTCAAGATATTAAAACAGCTTTTCAATTTATTTTTCATTCTAGAAGATTACAAGCCATTATGGTATTTACCTTTTTTTTCAGTGGACTAGTTTATGCCTCTTATACACTAAGAGAAAGTTTGTTAGATGATTTACAAATACCAGCACAGTTTTTTGCGATTATTATAGCAAGTTTAACCATTTTATCAGGAGTTACAGCAAGTTTACAAGGAATTATTCACCAGAAATTTAGAAATAAAGCATTAACTTTTATAGGGCTAACCTATGTCATTACATTTGTTATGATAGGAATCATAGGGGTGTATTGTCAACTTCCAAAGGAAGCAATACTTGGCATTTTATTAGTATTTTTTGCCATTCAATATGCCTTACAGTCGCCTTACGACATTTTATATCAAAAATATTTAAAAAGTTTTGCAACACCAGAAATGAGAGTAAAAATAGCTACTACCTTTGATTTTATCAAAAGTGTTTCTTCTTTTGTGGTTGCGATGGTTTGTAGTTATTTGCTAGAAGTAATGAACCCAAGAAATAGTTTTTTAGTCATTGGAATTGTATTTACTGCTATTTTGGCAATTGTATTATATTGGATGAAAGACAAATTTGGATTAAAACCAGAAGAATATAGAAAACAAGACATTCAAGATGTAGAAGAAGAAATGTGAAAAGTCTGTGAAAAAGGTTAACAAAAAACGACATACTGTGTTATAATACCGGTTATGTCGTTTTGACAGTTTTATTTAGATAGAAAATAAACACAAAAAAGGTTATTTTTATATAGAATAACAAACAGGGGAGGAAGAAATGTTTAAAGTATTAAAAAACTTAAAAGCTTCATGGATATCTGTTATTATCATTGTTCTATTTTTAGGACTTCAAGCAATGGCTGATTTGGCATTGCCTGACTATACTTCTAAAATAGTAAATATTCGGTATCCAACAAGGTGGAATTGAGAATAGTAGTCCAGAAGTAATACGTAAATCTACAATGGAAAGTGTATTGTTATTTACAGAGGATGATAAAGAAATTTTAGAAGGATATACTTTAATTTCTAAGGAAAATTTAGAGCAAAAAGAGTATGAGAAATATGTAAAAAAATATCCAAAATTAGAGACAGAAGAGTTATATCTTCGTAAAAATTTGAAAGAAGAAGAAATTGACACTTTAAGTAGCAAAATGGCAAGACCTTTGATGATTTTAAAGAACTTAGAAGAAGGTGAAATGGCAGAGGGCTTAAAGCAATCCATACTTTCTAATTTGCCAGATAATATGCAAGCACAATATCAAAATGCTAGTGTATTAGACCTACTAAAAGTGATGACAGAATTGAATATGAGTTTAGTTCCAACAGATACCTCTGTACTGAATAAAAAAGCAACTAATGAACAAGAAATTGAGCAGATATTAGGGCAAGCAAGTAGCAGTAGTAACCCAATGGGACCAATAGTAGAACAAGCAACAAAACAGATGGAACAAATTCCAGAAAGTATTATTCAGCAAGCAGCCATTAGTACAATTAAAGAGGAATACCAAGCCATTGGAATTAATATAGACAGTTATCAAAATAGCTATATTGTTTGGTCAGGAATTCAAATGTTAGGAGTAGCATTTGCAAGTATGGCAACAGGTATTACCATTATGCTATTATCTTCTAGGGTAGCAGCAAGACTAGGAAGAACTTTAAGAGATAAAATTTTCAAAAAAGTATTAGGTTTTTCTACTAGTGAATTCAAAGAGTTTTCAACAGCTTCTTTAATTACTCGTAGTACCAATGATATTCAACAAATTCAAATGTTGATTTCTATGCTATTTAGAGTGGTAGTATATGCCCCTATTATTGGTATTGGAGGATTTTTCAAGGTTTTAGCCAATAGTGATAATTCTATGGCATGGATTATTGGTGTAGCAATTGCGTCCATTCTATTGATTGTAGGTATCCTATTTGCGATTGCAATGCCAAGATTTAAGAAATTACAAGATTTGATTGATAGACTAAACTTAGTAGCACGTGAAATGCTTACAGGTATTCCAGTCATTAGAGCATTCCATACAGAAAAAAGGGAAGAAAAACGTTTTGATGGTGCTAACCAAGATTTAACCAAAACCTATAAATTTGTTAATAATGCTATGAACTTAATGATGCCTATTTTAATGCTAATTATGAACTGTATTTCACTTCTTACCATTTGGGTAGGAGGACACAATGTAGAAGATGGTATTATGCAAGTTGGAGATATTATGGCATTTTTACAATATACCATGCAAATTATCATGGCATTCTTAATGATTTCTATGATATCTATTATGCTACCAAGAGCAGGAGTATCTGCTAAACGTATTAATGAAGTATTAGAAAAGAAAAATAGTATTCAAGATCCAAAAGAACCAAAACATTTTGATAGTAAGAAAAAAGGATTAGTAGAATTTAAAAATGTGTCATTCCGCTATCCAGATGCAGATGAAGATTTACTAACAGATATTAATTTTACAGCAGAGCCAGGACAAACGACAGCTATTATTGGTAGTACAGGAAGCGGAAAGTCTACAATTGTAAACTTAATACCTCGTTTTTATGATGTTACCAAAGGTGAGTTGTTAATTGATGGAGTAAATGTCAAAGAAGTAACTCAAAAAGAATTAAGAGATATTATTGGATTTGTTCCACAAAAGGGAGTGTTATTCTCTGGAACGATAGAGTCTAATATTAAATATAGTGATGAAACTATGTCAGATGAAAAAATGAAACTTGCTGCTGAAATTGCACAGGCAACAGAGTTTATTGAGAAAAAAGAAGAAAAATATGCTTCAGAAATTGCACAAGGTGGCTCCAATGTATCAGGTGGACAAAAGCAACGTTTATCTATTGCAAGAGCAGTAGCAAAAGATCCAGAAATCTTTGTATTTGATGATAGTTTTTCAGCATTAGACTACAAAACTGATAGCAAATTAAGAGAAGCACTAAAAGAAAAGACACAAAACAAAACAGTGATTATTGTAGCACAAAGAATTAATACTATTTTACAGGCAGACAAGATTATTGTATTAGATGATGGAAATATTGCAGGTATAGGAATACACAAAGAATTAATGAAGAACTGTGAAGTATATAGGCAAATTGCTTTATCACAATTGTCAAAGGAGGAGTTAGACACTTAAAGTTTGCATTTTACAGATTATTACTATAATAACGTTTGTCCTTGTTGTCGAAGTCTTGAAAAGACTTCGAAGGCGTTCACTTCGTTCACCTTACGCGGACTTCACTTTTATGATAGTAATAATCATAAATAGAGAACTTGAAAGGTAGGAATAAAAATGGAAGAAAATAATAATAAGCAATCAGTACAACAACCTCCTAAAATGAGAATGGGTCATGGTCCAATGGGGGGGATAGGTGCAGGAGAAAAAGCAAAAGATGTAAAAGGTACAGTTGGCAAATTAATGAGAAATTATTTAAAAGATTATAAATGGAAATTAATTGTTGTACTCATTTTTGCAATTGGAAGCACCATTTTTACAATTGTAGGTCCTAAGATTTTAGGAAATGCAACTACTGAAATTTTTAATGGAATTGTTAGTAAGATTTCAGGAGGAACAGGAATTGATTTTGGAAAAGTAGCAGGAATTTTATTAACACTATTAGGATTATACACGATTAGTGTGATATTCTCTGCTATTCAAAGTTTTACCATGACAAGTGTATCACAAAATTTAACCTATCGACTTAGAAATGATATTGCTAAGAAGATTAATAAATTGCCAATGAAATATTTTGATAAGAAAACCAATGGAGAAGTGCTATCAGTTATTACAAATGATGTGGATACATTTTCTCAAAATATGAACCAAAGTATCACGCAAATTATTACTTCTATTTGTACGATTATTGGTATTTTGATTATGATGTTATCTATTAGTTGGACTATGACGATTGTATCACTTATCATTTTACCAATTTCAGCAATTGCAGTAAGTATGATTATAAAGAAGTCACAAAAATACTTTAAGGCACAGCAAGACTATTTAGGACATGTAAATGGTCAAGTAGAAGAAGTATATGGTGGGCATAATATTGTGAAAGTATTTAATGGGGAAGAAAAAGCTATTCATGAATTTACAAAAATGAATGAAGAGTTATATCATTCTGGATGGAAGTCACAATTTATGTCAGGTTTAATGCACCCTATTATGATGTTTACAGGTAATGTAGGGTATGTAGGTGTAGCTATTTTAGGTGGCTATTTAGCAGGACAAGGTAGAATTACAGTTGGTAATATTCAATCTTTTATTCAATATAACAAACAGTTTACACAGCCAATCAACCAAATTGCACAAATTTCTAGTATGTTACAATCTATGGTAGCAGCTTCTGAAAGAATTTTTGAGTTTTTAGAAGAACCAGAAGAAGTGCAAGAAATAGAAGGGGCAGTGAAAACAGAAGGACTAAAGGGAAATGTTACTTTTAATCATGTACAATTTGGATATAGCGAAGATAAGATGATTATTCATGACTTTAATCAAACAATTAAAGATGGTCAAAAGGTAGCAATTGTTGGACCAACAGGTGCAGGTAAAACAACTATGGTAAAACTACTTATGAGATTTTATGATGTGAACCAAGGTACTATTTTAGTAGATGGACATAATGTGAAAGACTTTAATCGTGGAGAACTTAGAAAGATGTTTGGTATGGTATTACAAGATACATGGCTATTTGGTGGTACGATTAAAGAAAACATTAAGTATGGAAAGCCTGATGCAACAGATGAAGAAGTGATTGAAGCAGCAAAAGCTGCACATGTTCACCATTTTATCCAAACATTACCTAAGGGATATGATATGGTGATTGATGAAGAGTCAAGTAATATTTCGCAAGGACAAAAACAGCTATTAACTATTGCTAGAGTTATTTTAGCAAATCCTGAAATCCTAATTTTAGATGAGGCAACTAGTTCTATTGATACAAGAACAGAACAACAAATTCAAGCTGCTATGGATAACTTAATGAAAGGAAGAACAAGCTTTATTATTGCACATAGATTATCTACTATTAAAAATGCAGATGTAATTTTAGTTATGAATGAAGGCGATATTGTGGAACAAGGAACTCATGAAGAATTGTTAGAGAAAAATGGATTTTATGCGAATTTATATAATTCACAATTCCAAGATGGTGGAGAAGAAGAATAGAGAAGAAAAGCCCAAAGAAGATTTAGATTTTCTTAAGGGGCTTTTTTATTCTCTTGTCTTATGATAGAATAAGTAAAATTTGAATAAGAAATATTTTTTCTAATTTGCTATACACTGTTTGGTGAATAAAGGAATAGAATTGAATAAATTGGAAAAAATTTGAGTATAGAAAAGCAACAGGAGGAATTAAAAATGATAAGAACAAAACTAGCAGATAGAATACTTCCCAATTATACCAAGGGAGAAGAAATTTGTAATATGGTTACTCATATTGTTGGTGGAGTGATTGGAATAGTAGCACTTGTACTATGCATTGTAGTAGCAAGTATTCATCACAATGTATATGGAATTGTAACAGGTGCAATTTTTGGTGTGTCTATGATTGTACTTTATACCATGTCTAGCGTTTATCATGGTCTAAGCCCAAGAGTAAAAGGCAAAAAAGTGATGCAGGTGTTAGATCACTGTACTATTTATTATTTAATAGCAGGTTCTTATGGACCTTTTGCTTTGTGTACATTAAGAGAATATAGCCCAGTTATGGGATGGTCTATTTTTGGCATTATTTGGGCAATGGCAATTATAGGGACGATTTTTACAGCTATTGACTTAAAGAAATATAAAGTATTTTCTATGATTTGCTACTTAGTTATGGGATGGTGTATTATTGTTAAAATTAATATCCTACCAGCTTTATTAGGTATGACAGGATTTTGGCTATTACTTGCTGGAGGCATTGTATATACCATTGGTGCTATTTTATATGGTTTAGGTAAAAAACATAGCTATATTCATTCTGTTTTCCATGTGTGTATTTGTATTGGTAGCTTATTACATTTCCTTTGTATTGTGTTGTATGTGCTATAATATATAAAACTGACAGAACGCAAATGTACAGCATTTGCGTTCTGTTGTGAAAAAAAGTTCAATTTGCGTTTGCAACATCGTCGAGGTTGGCATTAATGCCGATTGTAACAGCAATATATTCTGTCATGTTGCCTTCCGCGAGGGTGCCAGAGCATTCGCAAGCAAATACTTTGGCATAGGGGGCTACTGCGTCTTCAATCAATTCATTGTAGCCACATTGATTACAATGGAAGCAGATGGTAGCAGTTTCACCATTCGCTAAGTCGAGCTTGACAGGACTTTTGATGGCTTGATATTGTCTCTGCATCTCATACTCTGCATTGTTGCCGTGAAATGCGGATTCAACACGAGAGATGCCAGTGGATGTTGTGATTTCTACGTATGCGAAGTCTATGTCGACTTCGCTACTAGAATCACAAGCTGTGAGCATACAGAGCAGAGAAATCACGATTGCCATAGTTATGAACTTTTTCATTGTTTGTTCCTCCTAAAAATTAGTGATGTTTTTCTATTATGTGAACTAGCTTGAAGCTAGTTAAAGCGCAGGAACAGTTTCTACCAAAAGGTTGACAACCTTATGTAAATCAATTATAGCATTTTTGGATAAAAAAAGCAAATTTTTGTATTGGAAGTTGTAAATACTTAAGAAAATATTAAAATTAAATAAAATAACTTTTATTATACAAACAATTAGGGTATAATGCTAACTAGAAAAGAAGTAAAGGACATACTAAAATGAGTAAAAAAACAAAAATTTTTAAGTTGATTTTATTAGGTATTGTGCTTACCATAGCAATAGCAGTTACAGCATATTTAATACCAGTTATTAGAGAATTAGGAACACCAGAAGGACAACAAGCATTTCAAACAAGAATTAATGACTCTGGATTTTTAGGAGTGTTAATGCTATTTGGTTTGCAGTTTGCACAAATCTTTCTATTTATTATTCCAGGTGAACCAATTGAAATTTTAGCAGGTGTTTGTTATGGAAGCATATGGGGAACGGTATTCATCATGATATCAGCAGCTATTATTTCAGCTTTTATTTATCTATTAGTACACAAATTGGGAAGAAAGTTTATATATGATTTTGTATCTAAAGAGAAAATAGAGAAGATAGAGAATAATAAAGTGTTTCAAAATCCAAAGACTATCCGTTTTTTGATTTTTATTCTATTCTTTATTCCAGGAACGCCAAAAGATTTGCTAACATATATTGCAGCACTATTGCCAATTAAACCAATGGAATTTATCATTATTTCAACAATAGCGAGATTTCCATCTGTGATTTCTTCTACATGGGCAGGAGCGAGTCTATTAGAAGGAAAGTGGCAGGCTAGTTTATTAATTTATGGAGTTACTTTTTTAATTGTGGCAATTGTTGTTATCATTATGAGAAGATTTGACAAAGACAAAATTACAGATGAAGCAATTAGAACAATTAAATAAAGAAAGTAGGGAGAAAAATGGAGTATAGTATAGCAACATATTTTTTGTACTTTCTCATCATTGCCATTTGTGGTTGGATGATGGAAATTACACTACAGTTAATACAAAAGCATAAGTTCGCAGATAGAGGATTTTTGATAGGACCATATTGTCCAATTTATGGATGTGGAGCCTTACTAATTACTTTTTGTTTAACAGGTTTAAAAGAACATCCAGTAGGGCTTTTTAGTACAGCAATTTTAGTATGTGGTATATTAGAATATGCTACTAGTTACATTATGGAAAAGCTATTTCACGCTAGATGGTGGGATTACAGTGAATGTAAATTTAATATCAATGGAAGAGTGTGTATTGAAACAATTATTCCTTTTGGAATTTTAGGCGTATTACTGATTTATATTGTTAATCCTTTTATTTTTGACAATTTGGCAAAAGTGCCAGAAAATATGTTGAATCTTACAGCAATTACAATGATAGTGCTATTTGTAGCAGACTTAATAGTTTCTTTAAGAGTAGTAACTATTTTTCGCTCTACTACGAAGAAATTTGATAAAGAAAATCCGCAGGACAATACAGAGGAAATTTCACAAAAGGTAAAAGAATTCTTAAAAGGAAAATCTATTCTAAATAGAAGATTAATGAATGCATTTCCAAAATGGACAGCAATTATAAAAGAGCAAGGGGAGAAAATTAAGAAAAAGACAAATGAAGTAAGAGAAGAAATCAGTAGTAGAGCATATGAAATGAAAGAAGAATTAAATGACTATGCTAATGGAGTAAAAGAGGAGATAACACAAAGAGCAGGGGAGGTTAAAAAAACGGTAAGAAAAGGGATTGTTATTACCTCTAGAAAAGTGAAAAATGGAGTTAGAAGAAATAATAAAAAATAAAAGCATTTCGAATCAGAGGGGAAAATTTTAAGGAATTTTTCGGGGATAGATATATAAAAGAAATACAATTCCTTCCTTTTAGGTAAAAAAATAACAAAGATACATCGCAAGTAATAAGAAAGTGATGTATCTTTTATTTTTAAATTAAATTCTTGATAGCATTTCTAGCAAGTTCATCACAGCGATTGTTGTACTCATTATCACTATGACCTTTTACCTTATGAAAAGTAACTTTATGAGTTTGGGTTAACTCTACTAATTCCTGCCAAAGTTCTTTGTTTTTTACTTCTTCTTTGCTAGAATTAATCCAGCTATTTTTAATCCAGTTAGAAATCCAATCTTGCAAAAATGCATTTACAACATAGGCGCTATCACTATATAAATCCACTTCACAAGGTCGTTTCAATAGTTTTAATGCTTCTATAACAGCAGTCAATTCCATTACATTGTTAGTAGTCTCCTTTTTTCCACCAGAAATTTCTTTTTGATTTGTTCCTGACATTAAGATAGAACCCCAGCCGCCAGGGCCTGGATTACCACTACAAGCACCGTCTGTATAAATAATTACTTTATCCATTAAAATTTTCTCCTTTTCTAATTGTCAATTTTAATAATTTATGATATTATATCAATGAATTAAAATTTGTTCAACAAAACATGATAGATTTTATAGGAAAATAAGAGGAGGGAAAGTCTTGAGCAGGGTACTAGGCATTGTAGCAGAATATAATCCATTTCATAATGGTCATTTATACCATATTAAGCAATCTATTGAACAAACAAATGCTGACTATGTTGTCTGTGTTATATCAGGTAATTTTGTTCAAAGAGGAAATACTTCAATAGTAGACAAATGGACGAAAACCAAAATGGCAATGGCAAATGGGGCAGATTTAGTAATAGAGCTTCCAACAATTTATAGTACTTCTAGTGCTGAGAATTTTGCAGAAGGTGCTATTAAAATTTTAGATGCTTTACAAGTAGTAGATAGTATCTCATTTGGAATGGAGGCAGATAATTTAGCAACTTTAAATAACATTGCAAATGTACTTTATCAAGAGCCAAAAGAGTATGTTACAATGTTAAACCATGAACTTAGTAAAGGAACCTCTTTTCCGAAAGCACGTGAAAGTGCAGTAATGCTATATTTGAATGATATCAAAAGATATGCAAATGTATTAGCTGGTTCTAATAATATTCTAGGAATAGAGTACCTTAAGGCAATGAAGAAGTTAAAAAGTTCTTTGAGACCAGAAGGTATTAAAAGGGAAAAGGTAGTTTACCATGACGATTTCATTGTAGATGACTTTGCCAGTGCAACAGCAATTCGCAAAATGATAGTAAATAGACAATTTAATGATATTATGAAAGTAATGCCTCGTTCAGCTTATATTTTATTAGCACAAGAACTTCAAAATGGACATTATGTGCTAGACTTAAGCAAATTTCAGGCACAAATTTTATATAAGCTAAGAACAATGACAGTAGAAGAAATTAGAGAAATACCAGATGTAACAGAAGGATTAGAAAATGCTATCAAAAGTGCAGCAGATTCTTGCAATAATATTATAGATTTAGTGAATATTATCAAGTCAAAACGATATACACAAACAAGGATACAAAGAATTTTAATATATTGTTTATTAGGAATTAATAAAAAGATGATGGAAGTTTCAAAGAAAACTGTACCATATGTACGTGTGTTAGGATTTAATGAGAATGGTAGAAAATTAGTATCAGAAGCAATGAATAGAAATCCAAAATTAAATCTAGTCACTTCTGTCAAACAATATATGGATGAAAGTAAAAATAAAGTATTAAAAGAAATGCTTGCAGCAGATATATATGCAACCAATATATATACATTAGGATATGAAAAAGATTCTTGGGCAAATCTAGACTATACCAATAAAATTATCACAATGGAGGATATGAAAGGAACCATTAGAGTATGATTGTAGGGATTACGGGGAGCTCAGGAGCAGGTAAAAGTACAGTATGTAAAATATTAGAAACAGATTATAACATGAAGATACTAAATGCAGATAAAATGACAAAACAATTATCACAACAAGGAAAGCCATATTTAGAGGATATTGTAAAGCTATTTGGAAGAGAGATATTAAGGGAAGACGAGGAACTAGATAGACCTAAACTTGCTGATATTATTTATCATAGCAACCTAAAAAGAGAATTACTCAACCAATGTACTTTCAAGCATTTTCGCATTGCTTTACAAGAAGAAATAGAGAGCATCTTAAAAAAAGATGAAAAAGCGATTATTGTTATTGATGCTCCTCTACTTTTTGAAGCAAAATTGGAAGAAATTTGCGACTTTGTGATAGCAGTTATTGCTAAAGATAAGGATTTGCAAATTGAAAGAATTGTGCAAAGAGATTGGATTACTAAAGAACAAGCAACTAAAAGATTACAAGCCCAAATGCCAGATGAATTTTATACGAGTAGAAGCCAGTATGTGATAGTGAATAATGGGAAGATAGAAGACGTAGAAAAGCAAATAAAAGAAATGATAGAGATAATAAAATAATAAAAAGTAAATTACAAAAACCAAAGTAAAGATCACTTTGGTTTTTTATATTCTAGGAAATTACACCAAATCGTTTTAACGATTTGTGTAAGTGACGTAGAAGATAATTATTGCGATTGTTACAACTTCTTAATGCTTTAG
>JAAWKD010000076.1 GCA_022797215.1 Clostridia bacterium | reverse complement strand
AACTCTAAAAGTGCTAATAGCTAAAACTATGCTATGTGGCACTTTTTTGTTGCCTTTCTATTCATAAAATTTGGAAGGAGGATATGTAAAAATGAATGAAGAAAGGAAAGTAGCAGGAATTTATATTCGTGTTAGTACAGAAGATCAAGTAAGAGAAGGATTTAGTTTAGGAGAACAGGAGGAAAAGTTAAAACAGCTTTGTAAATATAAAGATTATAAAGTCTATAAAGTTTACAAAGACGCAGGAATTAGTGCGAAAAATATGTCTGGAAGACCTGCCTTTCAGCAAATGCTAGAAGATATGAGGGCAGGCAAAATCAATTATATTGTAGCTTATAAACTAGATAGAGTTACGAGGTCTGTAAGAGATTTAGAAGTTCTAATTTCAGAGCTAGAAGAACACCATTGCTATTTGATTTGCGATAGGGATGATGTAAATACCTCTTCAGCTAATGGTAGATTCTTTGTAAGAATGCTAACAGTTCTTTCACAATTAGAGATTGAAATAGTATCAGAAAGAACAAAATTTGGATTAACAGGTGCAATAAAGTCAGGTCATATTCCACGGAACTTGCCCACTAGGATATAAACGAGATATAACAAAGAAAATGGTAATTGATGAAACTACAAAAGATGTTGTTATTAGAATATTTAATCTGTATTTACAAGGTAAAAGTTATCAGACAATAGCAAATATTCTAAATGAAGAAAAAGTTTTAGAACCTAAAAAATGGGATGATTCTACCATAGAAAAAATACTCAATAACAAAATCTATGTTGGAGATTATGAAAGATTTAAAAGAGTGGCAAAAAAACAAGGAAAAGAGCCTGTAATATATCCTAATGTTGTTGAACCAATTATAACAAGAGCAATGTTTGAAGATATACAGCTACAAAAGGAGAAAAATCAAAGAGCATATTGTAGAGATAGAGTATACATCTTTATGCAAAAAATGAAATGTCCTAAATGTGGGAAAATAATGGGCAGTAAAGGAACAGGTGGTAAGAAGAAAAAGTATATGTGTTATCATTGTTCAGACTGTAAAATATATCTTCGTGAAGATTTAATAGAAGAACAAGTTATGCCAATGATAATGGACTTAATTGAATATGATATGACAGTAAAAAAATACTTCTATCCTGTTTTAGCAGATAAAAAAGAGAAAAATACAGATAAACTTGATAAAGAAATAAACACATTAAGAAATCAAAAGAATAGAATCAAAGAAGCATACTTGAAAGAAATTGTTGATGTGGAAGAATTTTCAAAAGAATATAAAGCGATTGATGAAAAATTGGAATTATTAGAACAAAAGAGAATTGAAACGATTGACTTAAATAAGCAGAGTTTTAGTCCACAACATTTAATGGCAGACAGAGATGTAGAAAAAGAAAAACTAATTCGTTCTAATAAATTTTACGATATGCTAATGGCAGAATGGAAAAGTAAAGATAAAGAAGAAAAGCAAGAGTTTATATCAAAATTTTTAGAAAGTATTACAGTTGAAAAAGATAGCGAAGGTAATTATAAGTTAGTTAATTTGAAATTAAGAAAAACATTTATTAACCAGATATACAAGTTAATGCAAAACGGAATGTTTGATATGACTATTGCAGATGAAAAAGATAAAGAACTTAGAACTACAGTGATGATGGACAAGCAAGAATTAGAAGAATATATTAAACGATTAAATGACTATTACGAAGTATCTTATTATGAAGTGGCAAGATTAGATGAACAAAAGAAAGGTTATCAGAAAAAATACCTTACAATAGATGAAATAAATGATAATGGAGAAAAGCTTTTTAAATTAGTGGAATTAGTAACAGATGACAAAAAATATCCACAGAAAAAAGTAAATAGAATTGTTGGAGCAATTAGAGTAAGAGAACGAGAAAAAGTTAGTTAAAAAATTTATAATTGGAGGAATTGAAAATGGAAAATAAATATGGAATTGAATATACAAAAATTGGAGATTACTATATGCCCAATTTAGTTTTGGAGAATGAAGAAAAAATTATATTAAATAAATATGGAAGAATGAGATTAAAATTTTTAAAAGAAAACAAGAAAGCAGAATATATGATAATGTTTACAAAAGGAACTTTAAACAAACATTTAAAAGAGATTCAAGAAACAGCAGAAAAGAGAATTAATATTATAATCGAACAATTAAAACAGAAAAATAATCTAACAGAAGAAATGAAAAATACAAACCAACTTTATTGGGTTAGTATGATGAATAATTTTAAAAACATGGCAGAAGAAATTGTACTAAATGAACTAATATATGTATAAGAAATTATTGATAGGAGCAAACAGACAAATGTATAGCCAAATTTAATGTCTATAAGTGTAGCGAGCATAGGTTTTGTATTGCCACAAAACCGACAGCTTACGCTGAAAGGGGATTTTTATCCCCTATAACCCCTACCTTATGAAACAAAAAAGTAGAAAAATAGATTTAAAATTAGATAAGAAATTAAAAATTTTTAAGGAAGCTTTTACAAAAAAATAGAACGAAAATTTATCAAAAAGGAAGTGAAAAATTATGAGGAATAGAACAATAGGAATTAATGTTAGAGTGAGTGAAAATGAAAAGAAAAAATTACAAAGAAATGCTAAAAGGAGTAACTTGAATTTATCATCTTATTTAAGAAAATCTGGATTACAAAAAGAAATTTATTCAATACCAGATGAAGAACTTCGTAAAATTTACAATGGAATTATTGAA
>JAAWKD010000075.1 GCA_022797215.1 Clostridia bacterium | reverse complement strand
TTGGTCTAATATTATGTTATGAGTTTTTGAATAACTCATAGAAAAAAATAAAATAATGTCGAGTCATTTCTGACTTAACATTATTATACTAGGAGGTATATGTTATGAGAATTATAGATAAAATTGCACTAGTTCTAGTAATTATAGGTGCTGTTGTATGGGGAATTATTGGGATTTTTAATTTTAATGTAGTAGATGCTATATTTGGTGTAGATTCGATTGTTAGTAGAATTATTTATATCCTAGTTGGAATTTCAGGGCTATGGGCAATAAAATTATTATTTGATAAATAAGAGGAAAAATACAATTTATTATGTTGGAAAACAATAAATTGTATTTTTTATGGATGGAAATTAAAATTTCGCTAGTCATATAAACATGGGTGTGATATAATGTAACATATTGATTTCAAAAAAGGAGGAAATGTAATGCTTACTGCAACAGGAGTAACAGTTCGATTTGGAAAAAGAACACTATTTGAAGATGTAAACATTAAATTTAATAAAGAATGTTGTTATGGAATTATTGGAGCAAATGGAGCTGGAAAATCTACTTTCTTGAAGGTATTATCAGGTGAGATAGAACCAAGCAAGGGAGAAGTGTCTAAAGAAAAAAATGAAAGAATCTCTGTATTGAAACAAGATCACTTTGCTTTTGAACAACATACTGTTATGGATACAGTTATTATGGGAAATAGTGAGTTATATCAAATTATGAAGGAAAAAGATGAAATCTATAGTAAACCTGATTTTTCAGAAGCAGATGGAATGAGAGCGGCTAAACTAGAAGAAAAATTTAGCGAACTAGATGGCTGGAATGCAGAAGCGGACGGTGCAGTGTTATTAAATGATTTAGGAATTGAATCAGATAAACATTATAAATTAATGAGTGAGCTTGAAGCAAAAGATAAAGTAAAAGTTCTTTTAGCTCAAGCATTATTTGGAAATCCAGATATTTTATTGTTAGATGAGCCTACCAATGATTTGGATTTAAAAAGTATTAATTGGTTAGAAGAATTTTTAATTAATTTTGAAAATACTGTTATTGTGGTATCACATGATAGATATTTTCTGAATAAAGTATGTACACATATTGCAGATGTAGACTTTGGAAAAATTAAAGTATATCCAGGAAATTATGATTTCTGGTATGAATCTAGCCAACTTGCCTTAAAGCAAATGAAAGATGCCAACAAAAAGAAAGAAGAAAAAATCAAAGAGTTACAAGAGTTTATTGCTAGGTTTAGTGCAAATGCATCTAAATCAAAACAAGCGACATCTCGCAAGAAGTCATTGGAAAAAATAGAATTAGATGAAATCAAACCATCTAATAGAAAATATCCATATATTGATTTTAAACCAGATAGAGAACCAGGAAGGGAGATTTTGCAAGTAAGGAATATTTCCAAAACTGTTAATGGAGAAAAAATATTAAACAATGTATCCTTTACAGTAAAACAAGATGATAAAATTGCGTTTTTGGCAGATAATGAAAATGCTAAAACAATATTATTCCAAATTATAGCAGGAGAATTAGAACCTGATGAAGGAGAAATTGTTTGGGGAACAACAATTACAAGTAACTATTTCCCAAAAGATAACAATTATTTATTTGCTTCAGACGTATCTATTACAGACTGGTTAAGACAATATTCAAAAGATCCAGATGAAACTTATGTAAGAAGTTTCTTAGGCAGAATGTTATTTTCAGGAGAAGAGGCATTAAAAAAAGTAAATGTTTTATCAGGAGGAGAAAAGGTAAGATGTGTACTTTCTAAAGTAATGCTATCAGGAGCTAACCTCTTGATTTTTGATGAACCAACAAATCATTTAGACATGGAGTCAATTACTGCATTAAATGAGGGCATGAAAAAATTTAAAGGTAATATGCTATTTACATCACATGATCATCAATTAACCCAAACAGTAGCAAATCGAATCATAGATATAAAAAGTGATAAAGTAATTGATAGAGAAGTAACATATAATGAATATTTAGGAGTTGAATAATTCATTTGAATAAGATAATAACAAAAAGGAGGAATAAAAATGTTTTGTAATAAATGTGGAGAAGAAGTAGGAGTAGGTGCCAAATTTTGTAACAAGTGTGGAGCAACAGTAAAAGAATCAACAACAGGAACAGCAAGTATTGTTTTTAGAAGAGAGGGAGGCCTTGCAGCAGCTCTTGTACCAGTAAAGGTATTTCTAGACAATAATTTAGTAGGATCTTTAGGAGTAGGAGAGGAAATGACAGTTAATTCAGCAGTTGGGAAGCACCGTGTAGATTTTAATGTTATGGGAGGAAATGGTGGAGGAGATATAGAGATTGTCTTAGAACATCCGAACATCAAAGTGCTTTTTAAAGTATCCATGGGTATGATTACAGCAAAGCCTAAAATTATTAGTATACAAAATTTAGATTAAAAGAGTAAATTAGGGATTATGTTGAAATATCCTAGCTGCGCAGGCTGGCATGTTACTAACAGCGCTGCCTGGATTAGTAGCACGAGTGGTTTCATACGTGGCAGCGGTGGAGTATTCTCCTTCCTCAGCGGTGGTGCTTGGACTGGCCGCGGCTACTGTGGCCGTGGAGTAGCGGTAGTTAAGTCAGCTGTTCGAGCTGGGCGAGTTACAGATGACTTATGCGACGAAACGGAGTGTAGTGTAAGGCACCAGACTTTAATATAGAGTATCAGAGGGGAAAATTTTAAGGAATTTTTCGAGAATAGCTATATTATTAAAGAAACATAATTCCTTCCTTAGTGGTAAAAGAAAAAAGAAACTATATTGCAAATAGTAA
>JAAWKD010000074.1 GCA_022797215.1 Clostridia bacterium | reverse complement strand
AGACAAGGGTATGACTATTATATAAGGAAGAAATACAGCTATCAGTAGCGGCAGCAGGGAAGGAGAAATATAAATGGAAGACAGTAAAATTTTATTGAATGAAAAATGTTATTTTTATGGGGAAACCAGCAAATATCTCAATTTCAAGGAGGACGGCATTATGGCAAAGATAAAATTACCCAGATGACTTTAAATAAATGGTTTGAAGAATGGTTTACCGATGGGAAAGCGCATAAAGCAAAAGAAACAAGTATTAGTTCCATGAAAAAGAATTTTAAGAGAACATTTGGCTTCTATATTGGTACAAGGAAAATTGAAGATATTAAGCCGATGGACGTACAGAAGGCAATCAATGCAATGGAAAAAGATGGGATGTCTAACAGCGCAATGTGGGAAGTTTACACCCACGTATTGGACAAGAAAATGGAGGAGGAGCTTCAGAAGTTCGGTTCGGCGAAAACGCAGGAACGGGAGGCATATGCCGGACTTGATGTGAAAAAGGTGAAAATCACTGCTTTGAGCCATTGTTGAGTAATTTTGGGGGAAGAATTTTATCCCCCAATATCCCCCAAATGGAAAATGGCTATTCCCCAAATTTGAAAAATACGAAACAAGAAATTTTAGAAAGCAAAAAGAATTTTCCCTCAAAATATAATTTGGGGGATGCAGTTGAAAAGGCATAGATATAGGACAGTTAAAAATTACTGGAAAGCCAGTAAAATACATAGTTTCGGGGATATATGACCGGAACATGAAAAGGGGAAAGCTTTCAAAACAGATGCGTTAGTGAACTTTGCGGCGAAATATATAACGAAATGAAAAGAATCTATGGGCAAATGCACATAGGTTCTTTTTTGGAACTTTATGTATTAAAATATTGAAAGTTAAAGTATAATAAAAATAAAATAAAAATTTGAGAAGGTGAATATAGATACATTTTCTGTGGAGTGCATTAGAAATACTGGGATAGTGAATTTGGCAGTGAATGCTGCAAATCCTTATTTAATTACACGGTTAACAGGATTAAGTTTGGGAAGACTGGACGTATTATTGCGTAGATTTGAAGTTAATATAGATGAACAAAGCAATATTGGCAAAATGATAAATCGGGAAATTAGTCAGTTTCAATTCTATCAGGATATATAAATAGTTTTGATTTAGTGATGATATTAAATTTGTCAGACAGTGTCTGACAAATTTAAGGGAGGTAATGTATGGGTGAAATAAAATTAAATACAGTATTGGAAGATTTAATTTTAAACATTGAGGAAATCGTAAAAAGAGCAAAAGAGAACTTGGCAGGTGTTGTTAATAGCACTATGACAGAAACCTATTGGCTGATTGGGAAATATATTGTGGAATCAGAACAGAATGGCAATATTAAAGCAGCTTATGGAAGTAAGTTACTTATTACGCTTTCTAAAGAATTGACGTTGCGTTTAGGTAAAGGATATAGCCGACCTAATCTGAATAATATGAGAAAGTTTTATTTAAGGTATCCAGATTATCATTTAGTATCTGATAAATTGAGTTGGTCACATATCTGTGAACTGATAAAAATTGATGATGATTTGGAAAGGAGTTTTTACGAAAAAGAAGCGGTTAGTGAAAAGTGGGGTGTTAGGGAATTGCAACGTCAGATGGAATCTGCACTTTTTCTTCGGCTGGCAGTAAGCCGTGATAAAGAAGGGATTTTATCATTGGCACAGGAAGGAATAGAAATTCAAACACCCGAAGATGTTATTAAAAACACTTATACTTTAGAATTTTTAAATATTCCGGAATTGAAACAATATTCGGAAGGCGATTTGGAACAAAGGATTATTGATAATCTTCAGATATTTTTGTTAGAACTTGGAAAAGGTTTTACCTTTGTTGGACGGCAATATAAAATTACTGTGAATAATATTCACTATCATGTGTATTTAGTATTCTACCATCGTATCCTAAAATGTTTTGTGTTAATTGATTTAAAAAAGAACTCAGTGAAACATGAGGATATAGGACAAATGAACATGTATCTTGGATATTTTGCGATAGAAGAGAATATGCCTGATGACAATGCGCCTATTGGGATTATTTTAAGTAAAAATAAAGATGAGTTGCTTGTTGAATATGCTACTTATGGGATGGATAGTAATCTATTTGTTTCAAAATGCGAATTGTATTTACCCAACAGGAAAGAATTAGAGAAGTTAGTTTACAATATTCTGCATGATGACATATAGGATATACCTAAATAACCATATAATTCAGAAGAAAGAAGCAGATATAAATAAATATTGGAAAGATTAGCGGTAAGTGCAGTAATAGATGTAATAGCCAGAACAGCTGTCATTTTAAAAAACAATATACCAAGATATCTTGTCATAGACTTTAGCAAAGCGGATAATGATGTAGTTGCACCAAGTGAAGATGTGATGATCATATCAAAAAGATTAATTGAGAAAAATAGAAAAGCCTATGAGGTGCTTGCAAAATGATAAAGATGATGCAGAAAGAGTTATCAGACTTAATATTAGATGTAGCAGCAAATAGGAAACAATACGAAGATATTTTATAATGGTTGTTGACACATCAGATGTAAGTCAAGCGATTTGTAATATCATCGGATAAACAGCTATAGATATTAGGATTATAAATATTGAAAAACCAGAGCCGGTATTAGGAGGTATTTCAATAGAGTATTCTGATTGTTTTGATATTGAGAAGGACGCAACATATGTCTTAGATAAAATGAACCATTACGCTTGGGAAAAGGTATCTATTGAAGAAGTGGCAGAAATATTTTCAAAATATTTAGCTGAACTTTGGAAAGTGCATCCTTATCGAGAAGGTAATACGCGCACGGTAATTACATTTTGCAGCCAG
>JAAWKD010000073.1 GCA_022797215.1 Clostridia bacterium | reverse complement strand
CCTTATTATTATCAAAATAGATATATGGAATTTATACACCCTAAAAAGAAAAAGCAAAAATATAAAGTTTATAAGTATAAAGGCAAATTCAAAGATATTAGTAAAATGAATGGAATTGATGTACTGTTTTTATTACTATTTCATTTATTAGGATTACTACCAAAACGAGAAAACTATCAACCACTATCTCCAGAAATGAAACAAGAAGTAAGGAAAATGGAACGATATTCTAATGAAATTAGACTTATTGTAAGTGAAAAACTAAAAACAACAGAAGATGTAAAAGGTTATATTGAACAAACTGAAAAAGATATTGAAGATGTTACTAATTTAAGGCAAAAATATAGAAATAAGCTAAGAAATTGCACAGATGATAACTTAATAAAGGAATATAAAACAAAGCGAGATGAATGTACTACAATACTAAATAAGTATAGAAAAAATTTGAAAATAGCAAACTATATTTTAGAAGATACACCAAAGGTTAAAGAAGTAATACAAATTGAAATGCAAATGAAAAATGAACAAAAAGATATTACTAAAACAAAGAAAAAAGATAGAAATTTAAACAGATAATATGTAAAGAGGTTGTTATATAACAAGTAACAGCTTCTTTTACATTAATTTTTGGAAATAATTGTTTTTATACTGATTTTATGATATAAATAAGTAAAATAGAAATTTGTAAGGAGAAAATGATGTTAAGAGCATATAGTGTGTTTAAAGATTTGGATAAAAAGGCGTGTGAAATATTAACAAATACAGGAATAAAATTAGAATTATCAACTTACGAAGAAAGACCTAATAAAGAACAATTATTAAAATTATTACAGGACTATGATATTTTAATAATTGGTGTTAAAGAAAGACTTACAGAAGATATGCTAAAAGAAATAAACAATAAGAAAATAATAGCAACTTTATCAATAGGAGTAGATCATATAGATAATAGTTTCTTTGAATCAAATTTAATTAAAGTCATTAACTGCCAGACATCAAATGTAATATCAGTAGCAGAGCACATTTTCTCTTTAATATTAAGTTCAAAGAAAAGAATAATAGAGGCTAATGACATTGCCATGAATGGTGGAACAAAAAAGGATTTATCTGCGAGAAGTAATGATATAAGTAATAGTACAATAGGAATAATGGGAGCAGGAAAAATATCACGAGAAGTAATAAAAATAGCGAATGTATTTAATATGAAAATTTACTGTAATACTTTAAATCCAGAAAAACACAAAGATTTGTTAGAACAAGATATAGAATTTTTAAGTTTAGATGAATTATTATCTAATTCAGATATTATAACAGTAAATATTCCACTAAATGAAGAAAACAAAAACTTAATATCAAAAGATAAAATTAAATTGATGAAGAAAACTGCAACATTTATAAACACATCAAGAGCAGAAATAGTAGATATGAATGAGTTAATAAGGTACGCAGATGAAAATGCTACTTTTAATGTGGGATTAGACATTGATGCAGAAAATTATAAAGAACTATTGAATACAAAAAGAAATAATGTAATAGTAACACCACATATAGCAGGAGTAACAAAAGAAGCAATAAAAAGAATGGATGTTGAACTAGCCAATAGTATAAAAGAATATTTGGGAGAGTGCTAATATGAGTGATATTAAAGTATTGCATGCTAATAAGGTGCATAAAGAATTTATAATACATGCTAATAGAATTATTAATAATACTAATGAAACAGAACAAACAAAAGGACTAGAATTAAATATAGATAAAGATTATTTTTGTGATAGACCTAAATTTAAATGTTTAATTGCAGAAAAAGATAATAAACCAGTAGGTATGATTTTATATTCATATTTTTATTGGGCAAATGATGGAGAAGTATTATGGATTTCACAAATGTTTGTTGAACAAGAATATAGAAAATGTGGTGTATTTTTTAAACTAATAGAAAAACTAAGAGAGGAAAATAAAGATATAAAAATAGTATCATGTGCTACAGGAGAGGAAAATAAGAGAATGCAAAAAAATATTAAAATATTATGGTGGACATGAGATAAATTTAAAATTTTATTATAAGAAGGTGTAGTTATGAATTTTAAAGATAAAGTATTTTTGATAACAGGTTCGACTTCTGGAATAGGTCAAGGAATTGCAAAAGCGCTATTAGAAGAAGGAGCAAAAGTTATTATTAATTATGCACATAATGAAGAAAATGCAGAAGAAACAAAAGAATTATTAAAAAAATATCAAGATAGGACTTTATTCATAAAAGCAGATATATCAGAAGAAAAATCTGTTATAGATATGTATAAAAAAATAGAAGAGAAATTTAATAAATTAGATGGATTAGTAAATAATGCTGTTTACGATAAAATCTTTTCAATAGAAGAATTAACAGCAGAAGAATATAGAAAAGAATTAGATGTAAATGTTATTGCAAGATGGATGTGTATAAAGTATGCTATTTCACTACTAAAAAAATCTAATATGCCTAGAATTATAAATATAGCATCAAGATTAGGAACAAAACCAATGGAAGATTCTGTTGCTTATTGCACAAGTGAAGCAGCGACTATAATGCTTACACAATGCTGTGCATTAGAATTAACAAAAAAATATAATATAAAAACAAATACAGTAAGTCCATCAATGACATTGACACCACTTGCTAAAAAGAGTTATACAGAAGATGAAATAAAGCAAACAGCTATGAAAAATCCAAGTGGTAGATTAGGCGAAGTTGAAGATACAGTAAATGCAGTATTATTTTTATTAAGTGAAAAAGCAGATTATGTAAATGGAGAAAATCTTAATGTTAATGGTGGTATATTGTTAGTATAAAGAAACAGAATAGGAGGACAAGTAAATGGAAAATTATTTTATAATACATGGAAGTTTTGGAAGTCCATTTGGAAATTGGTTTAGTTGGTTACAAGATTTTATATCATCTGATGGAAAACAAGTATAT
>JAAWKD010000028.1 GCA_022797215.1 Clostridia bacterium | reverse complement strand
AGAATTCCGAAGGAATTCTACGTTCCTTATTCTTTTCATTCTGTCAATAATCTCAAATTAAACAATCAAATTTCTTTGACTCTTAATCATTTATACTGACCTATTTTTTTATAGATGTTTTTTTTCCATCTCCTTTTTATTGGTTTCTCTCAAAGGTTTATTGTTTACTTTTCAATGTGCTTCATTCTATATTCTATAAAAATGCTTTAGCACTTTATATAAAATATAATTGATTGCATATAATAAAATCTCTTTATTTAGAAATCATTAATATGCTTTTTTTAAAATCTTCAGACGATGTTTCTCGCTGAAGACATTTCTTATTTTAGCACAGCTCTTGTTCAAAGTCAACATATTTTTAAATTTTTTTTAAAAAGTTTTTTTCTATCCCCAGAAATGCTTATTTACCAAAGAAAAATCGGCTTCTTTTCAAGCCGATTTCAAACTGTTTTAACCATTATTTTTCCATGATTGTAATGATATTGACAATTCCCTCTTCATTATACTCTATAGAAACGGTATATTTATTTGCCATTTGAATCTCATTGCTTAATTGTAACAACTTTGTGTTATCTACTTCTCCTTTTTCATTCCAGTCATCTGGTTTCTTTATTTTATCTCCAATTATCTTTAAAGAAACTACTCTACCACTATTCATATTACTATTTGCTATGTTAGAAATTAATGTCTTTACAATTGTTCCATTTACTTCTTCTCTTCCATACATCTCATATTTTTGATTAAACAATTGCTTTTCTTGCTCTGTCATTAAATTCAAAGTATTATCTGATGGATTAGTTGTTATTTGATTATTTTCTTGTATGTCTAACATTGTTCCGTTCACTGCAGTCATAATCATTGTTCCTATTGTTCCAATAGCTTGTGGTGCTCCATTTGCATTCATCACTGTAAAAATAGACGCTGCGATCCCTTGAAAATAATATCTTCTATTTTGCGTTTCTGCCATTTTGATATTTAGTTGTTCTATTTTATCTGGTATAACTTGCTCTATCTTTTTTTCGATACCCTTAAAAAATTCTTGTAATTGCTCCCTTGGATAATTATTAATGACAACTGCACTGGTATCTGCTAGTTCTTCTATATCTACTTCTTCAGTAGCAACTTGTATTGTATTATAATAAGAAGTCTCAATTGTTGTATCATTATTCAAAATTGTAATCTTACTATTGTTTTCCATTTTATCATCTACAATATTTCCTAGCGATGTATTCATTGTAAGCTGATCTCCACTTTGATTATCGGAAATATTAGTAGTATAAATAATCATACTATCTAGCATTTGTTTCTCTATTTCCATTTGAATATCATTTGTTATAATTACATCTTTTGTTCCTTTTACTCTCAAGGTTACTTTTTCTTTATTTTCTTTACTATTATCAATATCTAATATCAATTCCACTCCTTGATTATCATTTATTTGTATCCTTGTTAACTTTTTATTAATATTGTAAACACAAATAGTAAGATTCATTTCTTTCATGCTTTGTTGTTGGAGCCTATTAATAAGTTGTTCTATTATATTATTAATATCTCCTTCATTAACAAATACTTTATTCATAATATCGATTGTTTTATCATCTTCTTTTGCTTTTGTCAAAATAGAAATCATAATTTGTCTTAAGTCTTCTTGATTTAATTGTAACTGGTATCCTACTGTCTCATAATTACGATTATTTATATAAAGGGATGTTTTATCTGTTTTAGTATATTTCTCTTCTAAAATATTTTCTATTATAATATTGGAATAAGTATCTGATAAATGCTTCTTTTCTTCTAGTGTAATCTCTTTTAGTGCTTTTAGTATTTTAACTAAATTAAAATTCGAAAAATCAGTTACTGTATCCCCTGATGGACTAAACTTTTCAACTAATTCTTCTACATTATTGCGAAAACCAATATAATATGGTTCATAAATATCCTTACAGTATAAAGCATAAATATCATTGCTGTTAATATAGGAAACTTTTAATTGTTCCGCTTCTTCCTTATATAAAGTAACATCTGCATAGGTTCGTCCTGTATTTTGACTATGTTTTGCAGTAGTTCCTAGTTTTATTTCTTGGGTTCCTGTTTCCTTTGTAACAGCTATTGTTAAATCCCCTTTTGCTGTATAAGAATGTGTATCTTTCCATGTTTTTTGACTATTTACATCATCTACCGATAACATTTTTGCTAATTGACTACTATTAGAAATATATTTCCAAAATAACTGTTCATTAGTCTTAAAAACATCTGTCATAAGATAGATGAAAGTAATTATCCCCACTATTATTAGCAATGCTATGATAGCAATTATTGCAATCAAAAGACCTGTTTTTTTCTTCATTCTCTTTCTCTCTCCTTATTTATTTCTTTGTCTCACTACTTCATACATCACAATTCCAGCTGACACAGAAGCATTAAGTGATGTGATTTTTCCCTTCATCGGAATTTTTACTAAAAAATCACAATTTTCTTTTACCAATCTCGCCATTCCAAATCCTTCACTTCCAACTATAAGTGCTAAAGGCATTTTATAATCTTGTTTTGTATAAATTGTTTGCGTCTGTATATCTGTTCCACAAATCCAAATTCCTTGTTCTTTTAAAAAACGCATAGTTTCATTAATATTATTCACTCTTGCTATTTTCATATGTTCTACTGCACCGGCAAGACACTTTGCTTACTGTACTATTCACTGATGCTGCTCTTCTTTTTGGAATAATAATCCCATGTACTCCCGCCGTTTCTGCCGTTCTAATAATAGAACCCAAATTATGTGGATCTTCTATTCCATCTAATATAAGGACAAATGGCATTTCATGTCTTTTACTCGCTACTTCTAAAATATCCTCTACTTCACAGTAATCAAAAGGTGGTACAATGGCTATCACTCCTTGATGATTTTGTGTTTGCGCTATTTGATTTAATTTATTTTGCTCGATTTGTGTTAATAAAATTTTTCGTTCTTTAGCAATGGCTATAATTTTATAAATAGAACCATGTTTTTCACCTTTAGCCACTAATATTTTATTAATATCCCTTCCTGACTCTAATAATTCTAAAACACTATTTCTACCTTCTACTTGGTCTTGATATTCTTGCTTTTCCATTTTCTTATATCAATATCCTTCCTTAATCTTTTCTTGCATATACTGGTATGCCACTTCTTCTATTCTACATTTATTGTGATTTTAATATATATTCATCTAAAACCATTTCTGCTTTTTCTAAATCTATCATCTTTCTCCTCCTTTTCTTCCTTTTTCCCAAGTTCTTCGTTCATAACTTTTAGTACAATCTTCTTGAGCTTTCCCTATTTCCTCTCTTTGAAATTGTTTTGCGATCTTTCCCTGCCTTTCTTGTTGCCACCTTTTTTCAAATCTTTCAGAATAGGAATTTGTTGTCCACTCTATTGAGCTTTCCTTTTCTCTGTAAATAAAATCTGTATCGATAACAACCCATTCTCCAGCTTCTAATATCCTTTCCTTTGTTTCTTTATCCATTCCAACTGCTACTGGATCTACATCCATATCCTTTCCATTTAATTTTGGCATGTTTCGACTTCTTAGCTTTCCAACATTTGCAAATCTTGCATCTGTCCAAACAATTCCATCATCTCTTAATTCTTTATATACTTGATATAGTTTTTCTATTTGTAATTCTTCCTCCTGAAGTTTATCTACTCTATCAGCAATTTCAATACAACCAAAAATCTTGTTCTCATCTCTTTCATCGATTAAATTAGTTCTTGTTAGTGGTTGTAAAATTCTAGGATGATTTGGAATTTTATAGGTTTCTCTTGGTTTTCCTATTTTTAATACCTTATCTTCTATTTGATATACTTTGCTATATGTTCCAGTCCCTATTGCTTCTATATCAACCATTCTTACATTTTGGTCACTCAATAATTCCTCTATTATTCTTGTTATAGTAGGAATATAATCATTAATCAATTGTTGCTTTGCTTTCTCACTTTTTCCTGTTAATGATATATTGCTTAGCATTTCACTTGCTATTTCTTGCTTTTGACTCTCTAATTTCTTATTTAATTTTTCTTCTACTTCTTCTGATATTCTTAGTTCTCGCAATTCTTCTATTGTAATTCCACCTTGAATAATAGCATCTATGTGTTTTACTAATAAATCCTCTGCATAAGTATAATTCATTTTGCACATTCTTAAAAAATCTAATTTAAAGGAACTAAACACTCCTGTAATACCATTTTTTCTTTCTTCTGGTGTAAAGCTAAATCTCTTTATTACCATGTCGAACTTTTCTTTTACTATCTCAGATGTTTGACAGTTTTGCATTAATCTTTCAAGTAATGTATTAAGATGCAAATAAGACGTTTTATCTAAAATAGTCTAAAAATTATCTTCTATAATTTGTCTAGGACTTTTTCTTTTAAAAAATGCTGACAATATAGGAATCCTCTTTCTGACAACTAAAGCTTGCCCCTCGCTTAATAGTTCTTCCACTATTGCTGGTGTTAGGTCTCCATCTGTGTTTACTTTACTATTTAGTTTTTTCAAAAAACTTCTTTCGTTCACTTTTTCTCCTTATCTCTTTTGGTTCCTAATCAAATTTCCAACTATATCTAGCCTATAATTCCTTAGCTTCTTTTGTCCCTTCTATTCTTCTGCTTTTCTTATCTTTTACCTCTTGTTTGGCAATCTTTTCCTGCCTTTCTTGTTGCCATCTTTTTTCAAATTCTATAGAATACGAATCTGTGAATGCACAAAAGTTATTTTCTCTGTACAAAAAATTCGTATCTATAATAACCCATTCTTCAGCTCCTAATACTTTACCTTTTGTCTTTCCTAACATTCCTATTGCTTGTGGATCTACATCTATTTCTTCTCCATTTAAAGTTGGTATATTAGGTCTTTTTAAAATTCCAACATTTGCAAATCTTGCATCTGTCCATATAATTCCATCTTCTCTTAATTCTTTATATATTTGATATAACTTCTCTACTTTTTCCTTATCCTTTCCCATTTCCTCTGCTTGATTTTTATCTTTACAAAGCGTTTCTACATTGTCAGCAATTTCTATACATGCAAATATTTGGTTTCTATTTTTTTCATCAATCAAATTAGTTCTTGTCAAAGGTTGTAAAATTCTAGGATGGTATGGTATTTCATAAGTTTCTCTTGGACTTCCTATTTTTAATACTTTATCTTTTATCTGATACACATAGTTATACGTACCATTACTTATCCATTGTAAATCTATCATTCTAGCATTTTGGTCTACTAATAATTCTCCTATTAATGTTTCCATTGTCAAAGCATAATCTTCTACTAGTCGTGATATTTCTCCCCCATTCTTTTCTTCTGAATATATGGCTTCTCTTAATAAATCTCTTACTACCTGTCCTTTGCCCTCTTCTAACCTTTGATTTAATATTTCATCTAATTCTTTTGATAAGCCTTGAATTGCATGAACATTGGTTAATGTTATCCCCTCCTGTAGCATAAACTCTATATGTTCCATTAGTACTTTGTTTGCATCTTCCCACTTATTTACACATCTAGCTAAGAACCAACTTTTAATTAAATTTCGTATTTCAGTTGCTTTATAATGCTTCTCTCTTTCTGATTGGCTAAAACTGTATCTGCTTATAACTGTTTCAAAATTATCTTTTACTATTTCCGCAGTTTGCACATTCTCCATTAAAATTATAAGAACCTTATATAATTCAATATCTAAAGTATTGTCTAAAATAAATTGAAAGTTATCTCTTATAATTTGGCTAGCACTTTTTCTTTTAAACAAACTGGGAAATAGTTTAATTTTCCTTTTTATTAAACTTCTGTCTTCCTTTAATAATCGCTTTATTAAGTCACATGTTGCGTTCTCTGATTCTCTCAATCTGTCATTATTAAGTCTCTTTAAAAACTTCTTTTCTTTCATACACTTTCAATTTTTACTCCTCTTTTACTCCTCGTCCAACTTTAATACTGACAAAAATGCCTCTTGTGGAATATCTACATTTCCCACTTGTCTCATTTTCTTTTTGCCTCGCTTTTGTTTTTCTAATAACTTTTTCTTTCTTGTAATATCTCCACCATAACATTTTGCTAGTACATCTTTACGCATTGCTGAAATGGTTTCTCTAGCAATAATTTTTCCACCAATTACTGCTTGCAATGGGATTACAAACAGCTGCCTTGGAATTACTTCTTTTAATTTTTCTACCATTCTTTTTCCTTTTTCATAACTGCTATCTCTATGAACAATAAAAGATAAAGCATCTACACCTTCACCATTTACCCAAATATCCAATTTTACTAAATCCGATCTTTTATATTCTTTAAATTCATAGTCAAAAGAGGCATAACCTTTTGTTTTTGATTTTAGAGTATCAAAAAAGTCATAAATAATTTCATTAAGTGGTAATTCATAATGTAATGTTACTCTATTTTCATCTAAATATTTCATGTCAACATAGGTACCACGTCTATTTTGACAAATATCCATAATACCTCCAACGTATTCTTTTGGGGTTAAAATTTCTGCTTGCACAATCGGCTCTTCCATATAGGCAATTTCAGTAGATGGTGGCATATCTGCTGGATTATACAATTCAATCACTTCACCATCTGTTCTATGCACTTTATAAATAACAGAAGGAGAGGTAGTAATCAAACTTAAATCAAATTCTCTATCTAGTCTTTCTTCAATAATTTCTAAATGTAGCAATCCTAAGAAGCCACATCTAAAACCAGAACCTAAAGCTCCTGATGTCTCTGGTTCATATTCTAATGCTGCATCATTTAGTTTCAACTTTTCTAATGCTACTTTTAAATTTTCATAATCACTACCATCTATTGGATAAATTCCGCAATATACCATCGGATTTACCTTTTTATATCCTGGTAATGGTTCTTTGGCTGGATTTTCTTGTAATGTAATGGTATCTCCTACTCGTACATCTGATAAACTTTTGATACTTGCAGCAATATATCCAACTTCTCCTGCTTTTAATTCTTCTGCTTCTTCATATTTTCCAGGCTCAAAGTGCCCTACTTCTGTAATAGTAAAAGTTCTATTAGAAGACATTAATACCATTTCATCTCCTGCTTTTACCACTCCGTCTTTAATACGCACATAAGCAATTGCTCCTTTGTAATTATCATAAATGGAGTCAAAAATCAAAGCTTTTAGTGGAGCATTTTCCTCTCCTGTTGGTGCTGGTAAATCTGTAACAATTCTTTCTAATACCTCCTCTACATTTAGTCCAGATTTTGCTGAAATACATGGTGCATCTTGTGCAGGAATTCCAATGATGTCTTCAATCTCTTTTTTTACTTCTTCTGGTCTTGCATTAGGCAAGTCCACTTTATTAATAACTGGCAAAATCTCCAAATCATTGTCAATTGCCAAATACACATTTGCTAAAGTTTGCGCTTCTACACCTTGGCTGCTATCTACAACTAAAACAGCTCCATCGCAAGCCGCTAAACTACGAGAAACTTCATAATTAAAATCCACATGTCCTGGGGTATCTATTAAGTTAAGTTCATAATCTTGACCATCTTTAGCATGATATTTCATACGAACTGCTTGAGATTTAATAGTAATTCCTCTTTCTTTTTCAATATCCATATTGTCTAACACTTGACTTTCCATTTCTCTTTTGGATAATACACCTGTCATCTCAATTAATCTATCTGCTAAAGTAGACTTTCCATGGTCTATATGAGCAATAATACTAAAGTTACGAATATGTTGTTTTCTATCTTGCAAGTAAATAGCCTCCTCTTTTTCTTTATTGTTTAAATTCTATCATAGCCAAAAGAAAAAAGCAATTGTTCTTTAAACAACTGCCTTTATAATTTTAAAGCGTTCTATAATCATTAATTCTATCTTTACGGTAGTTATCATACCAGTCATCTAGCCAGTCATCATAATCATCATCGTAATCATAGTCATAATAATAACGGTCGTAGATATCATTTGAATCCACATCCTCTACAATAATAGCAATAGAAACTAATGACATAATTAAAATAATTGGAATAGCAATTGCACTAAGTACTAATCCTGCAATTCCAAAACCTTTATTCTTATCATTTGTTTTACTCTTCTTGATAATATCTATCATTCCTAAAATTAACCCTATAATAGCTGTCATCAGCATAGCAAAACACAAAAATGGTATCCACCCCATTATGACTGAAATTAATCCTAAAACAAATGCTGCAATTCCCATACTTATCAACTCCTCATCTTTACATGACACTATTATACTTCGTTTTAGTTAAATTGTCAAAAGTAACTACTATTTTTGACTGATCTGCGCATATTTCTTTAATTTCTCATAAGCTAAATAGTTTATACTTCCTGCTGGAAAATGTCCTTCGCTATCCTTTTTGCCTGCTGGAACTCCTGTTAAGATTTCAATTCCTTCCTCTATATTAGAAATAGCATAAATATGGAACTTTCCTTCTTTAACTGTTTGTACAATCTCTTCTGATAAATTCAAATTTCGAACATTTTGTTTTGGTATCATAACACCATGTGTTCCATCTAAGCCACGCATTTTGCATATTTGAAAGAAACCTTCTATCTTATCATTCACACCACCAATTGGTTGAATTTCTCCTTTTTGATTAACAGACCCCGTTACTGCTATTGCCTGATTAATAGGTATACTGGCTAAGCTAGACAAAATAGCATATAGCTCTGTACTAGAAGCACTATCCCCATCAACGCCACTGTATAACTGTTCAAAACAAATACTTGCTGTTAAGGAAAGCGGAATATCTTGTGCAAACATCTCTCCTAAATATCCACTTAAAATCAAGACACCTTTTGAGTGAGTGGATCCTGAAAGTTCTACTTCTCTTTCTACATTGATAATACCACTTTTTCCAGTATAAGTATTAGCTGTAATTTTTACTGGCTTTCCAAAACTATAAGTTCCAATATTCATAACTGTAAGTCCATTAATTTGGCCTGTTGTAAATCCACTTGTTTCAATCAAAAGCGTATTTTCTTCTATCATCTCCATATAGCGGCTATCATATTTCTTTACTCTTTCAACACTTTCCTTTAATGCCTTTTCCACATGTTCGCCATTCACAGTCTTAGAACGTGACATTCTCGCCCAAGTCGCTGCCTCTCCAATAATTTGTGCTAAATCACTAAAGCGAGTTGAAAGTTTTTCTTGATTATCTGCAATTTTAGAAGCATATTCTATCATTTTAGCAACCGCTTCTTTGGTAAGAGGTGGTAATTCTTCTTGGGTACAATATCCAGCGATAAATCTTGCAAGTTTATTCACGTTTTCAGTAGTAAGAGGCGCATCATCTGCAAACTCTACTTTGATTTTAAATAACTTTCTAAAGTCATTATCCATAGCAAGTAATGTTTGATAAATATTTTCCTCGCCTATAATAATAACTTTCAAATTCAAAGGAATTGGCTCTGGTTTTAATGAAATCATAACCATAGAAGAGCGAGGATCTGCTGCATTTTCAATTCCTAATTCTTTCGTTCTCAATGCTTTTTTTAGTGCTTCATAACATAAGCTATTACTTAATAAATCTGTTGCTTGAAAAATAATATAACCACCATTTGCCTGATGTAAAAGTCCTGGTTTTAGCTTGGTGTAGTCTGTCTTTAATGCTCCATAATAATTCTCATATTCTAATTTCCCAAAAATATTATGATAAGAATAATTAGAATCCATAATTACAGGGGCACCTTCTAATCTGCTATTATCTACAAAAAGATTGACACGATAATTAAGCCATGGTTTTACTAATTCTGGTTTTACATTTTGTGCTTGTTGAGCTTGTTGCTTGTCATTTTTATCATCAGCTATAAAATGTGAAATATTTTTTAAAATATCTTTTTTGATACTATCTAAAAAATGATTAATCTTTTTATGTCTTTTATATTTCGATTTAATATAATTAATATGAGTATTAACAGTTAAAAGTGCAACATTAGATTGCCATTCTTCAATCTTTTGGGCTGATTCTCTTTCAATAGATTTAATCTCTCCAATTGCTTCCATTATATGTTGTTGTACAATACCTGATTTATCTTCATATTCCCTTCTAACATCTTCATCTAATTTATTAAATTCCTCTTCAGCTATTGTTTTTCCATTTACTACTGGCATCATATAAATTCCTGTTTGTGATGCCTTTACCTGAAAACCATATTGTGAAGATTTTTGGTTTAATTTCTCCATTAAAACATTTCTTTTCTCTTCAAATTCTTGTTTAATGAGAGCTCTTTCTTTTTCAAATTCTTCATTATTAAAAGTGGATTTAATATCAATTTTGACATCATCAATAAAATGATCCATCAAATCGCAAAATTCTTTTCCTCCTCCTGCTGGAAGAGACACTGCAACTGGTTCATTTGGATTATCAAAATTATAGATATAACACCAATCTTGTGGTGCCTTTTTCTTTTTGGAAATCACGTCTAAGTAATTTCTAGTATACATCGTTTTTCCAACACCACTTGGTCCTTCTACATATAAGTTATATCCTCTTACATCTACATTAAGTCCAAATTCTAATGCTTTAATTCCTCTATCTTGACCAATTCCAGTATCAATTGGGTCTAAATCAGCAGTAGAAGTAAATTCAAATCTTTCTGGATTGCATACCATCTTTAGTTGGTTATAATTTAATTCATTTGTTTTTTTCATTGTTTCCTCCTTGGTTTTATGAATTTACTCTTTAGCCTCATTAATCATATTACAAAAGCAATGAACAGCAAGTTCAAGCGACGTAATATGATTAATGTGCCAAATGTAAACTCATAATAATTGCATTGTCTGTATTATGATAATATTTCTTGCGAAGTCCTACTCGCTCAAAACCAAATTTTTTGTATAAATTAATAGCTGGTATATTTTTTTCATTCACCTCTAATGTAATACTTAAGGTCTTCCATTCTTTTGCTCTTTCAAAAATTGCCTCTAAAAGTTTTGAGCCTATTCCCTCTTTTCTCTTATCTTTCCTTACAACAATATTCATAACATTAATTTCATCTATAACTTTCAGTATTCCCGCAAATCCAACAATTTCTTGTTTTTGCTTTGCTACTATATAATAAGAATCTAAGCCGATTTTTATTTTCTAACTCTTCTCGTAGAACTTTCGTTGACCAAAAATCATCGAAATCCTTTATTAAATTTTCCTGTATCTCCTCTAAATCAGACAATTGCATTTTAGCTACTTCTAATTCCATATTATTTTTCCTTTTCTTTTTTCTCTTCTAATGCAAGTTCTGCTTGTGATTTCCTTAGATAGATCGGTGACAAAATAGAAGAGTTGCCTGATTTTCCATTTTTATATTTAGTATAACCAATTTTGGCTAGCGTTATTCCCAAAGAACTCTTTTGATCCACTTTTTCATAGTCGTTCTGATTTTTCAATTTTTCAAATTCTTCAGCATAACTGTTAATGCTATCTCCTATAAAATAAATTGGCTTGTTTTCTTCTTTTGTATTTTTTTCTAAAAATGCAATTAATTTTTTTTCTGTTATTTTTCCATTTTCATCTGTTAAACTTAAAAATGTTAAATCTTGCTGTAATTCTCTATTTTTCTCAATTTCAAAAAAGCCTGCATAAGTATTTCCATGTCCTGCATCAATAAAAGAGCAAATATATCCTTCTTCCTCTATGTTATAAGCTAGACCCTCTAGTGCATTTACTCCAACTACTGGAATATTTTTGCTATCTGCAAAAGCTTTTGCTGTTGCAATCCCTATTCTTACTCCAGTAAAAGAACCTGGTCCTAGACAACATACAATTAGCTCAATATCATCTAAACATAGTTTACTTTTTTGAAAAGCTTCTTCTATCATAGGCATTAATTTTTGTGAATGTGTTTTTTCTTCTTCATTATTTAGCTCTACTATTTTTTCTTCATTTTCTGTAATTACTACAATTGCATTTTTAGAAGAAGTATCAATCGTTAATATTTTCATCTTTATTCTGTTAGTTTTTTAACTAACACACCTCCCTCCTTTGGAGTTTTCTTTATACTATTTGAATAAACTAATATATTTTTCTCCAAAAGGTTCTATTTGTAATTCTCTATATTCCTCATTTTCTTCATTCTTTTGAAAAGTTACTTTGATATAGTCTGTTGGTAAGATACTCTCTATCATTTCTCCCCATTCTATTAGGCAAATTCCCTGTTCAAAATATTCTTCTCCCCCCATAGCATAAAACTCGTCTACATCTTCTAAACGATACACATCAAAATGATAAATATTAGTTTCTTTTCCATTATATTCATTAACAATCGTAAAAGTAGGACTAGAAATTTCACTTTCTAATCCAAAATACCTTAATACTCCTTGAACAAACTTGGTTTTTCCTGAACCTAGTTCACCTGATAATACAACAATGTCTTTCTTCATAAGTTTCGAGGCAAATTTTGAAGCAAACTCAATAGTATCTTGCTCACATTTAGAAATAAATCGAATCATTTCTTATCCTTCCTTCTTACTATGCTTATTTTATCGTAAGTTAGTTATTTTGTAAAGAAATTTTTATAGAAAAATCGACGAATTTAGATACTTTTCCATAAAATCTTATAAGGCTTGCTTTTAGTAAAAAAAGATGTTATAATACCTGCACATAGTAAAATGTACTATAATATTTTTTGGGAAAGGAAGGACAACTATGGAATATAAGGCAACAGATAACAAAGAGGCTCGCAGTCAGGACTTTTTGCTCCAAATGGTAGAGCACATTTCTACCCCTGTCACCATTTTTGACCATATCGGTCGGCCTTATTGCTTCCGTAAGTTTCTCTGGCTAGGAAATTGGGGTATTACCAATGCCAATGGCACCGAAGTGATTGTTCCCGCTAAAGCAAATTACCTGCAAGCAGAAATACTCGTCTTCGCAAAAGTCCTTATTGCTGGCAATCCAAACAATGGCTGGGATGTTTACTCTCTATTAGGAGAATTCATGGAGCATCTCTCCCCCATGCCTTTTGCCAAAGCAAACAAAATGCTTGACAAAAGAGTTAGCCTGGATTAGCTCTCAACTTTCACTGACAAAAAACAGGAGCCCTTGTAAGGGTTCCTGTTTTTTTATTCAGCTTTATTTTTTTCTGTTTGTGCATCTTTTACTTCTTCAGTCATTTCTTCTGTTACAGTATCTACAGTCTCTTGTACCACTGGATTTTCTGTTTCAATGCTTGGTGCTTCTTCTGGAGCAGCTTCTACTGGTGTTTCTTCTGCTTTTACTTCAGTAGTAGCTTCTGCTGTAGCTTCAACATTTTCTACTACTTCTTCAACTGGTTCTTCTACTAAATCTTCTTTTACAGTAATTTCTTTGTCTTCAATTCTAGCACCTGTATTTTCCTTTGTCTTAGCAGCTTTACCGATTCTATCTCTCAAATAGTATAATTTAGCACGTCTAGCTTTACCAACTCTTACTACCTCTACTTTTTCTACTAATGGTGAGTGAATTAAAAATGTTTTTTCAACACCTACACCATAAGAAATCTTTCTTACTGTAAAAGTAGCATTTACTCCTCCGTTTTGTTTTTTAATAATAATTCCTTCAAATACTTGAATTCTTTCTCTGTTTCCTTCTTTAATCTTTTGATGTACTCTAATAGTATCACCAATTTTTAAATCAGGAATTTTATTCTTTAATTGTTCATGTTCAATTGATTTTATGATATCCATGATTTGAATATCCTCCTTTCTACTTTAATAAATCTGGTCTTTTTTGTCTTGTTATTTCTAACGACTTTTCTTGTCTCCATTTTTGTATGTTTTCATGATGTCCAGAAAGTAATATTTCTGGTACTTTTTTTCCTCTAAATACTTCTGGTCTTGTATATTGTGGATACTCTAGAAGTTTGGCAGAAAAAGATTCTTCCTTAGTTGATTCTTCTTTTAACACTCCTTCTACATATCGACTAACACTATCAATTAGTACCATTGCTGGAAGTTCTCCCCCGAGTAAGTACATAATCACCTATCGATATCTCCTCATCTACAATCTCGTCTAGTACTCTTTGGTCAATCCCTTCATAATGCCCACATAACAAGATTAAATGTTGTTCTTTAGAAAGTTCTTGCACTTTTGCTTGATGCAATCGTTGTCCTTGTGGCGATAAATAAATGACTTTTGCCTTTTCTTTATTGGCAATAGAAGAATAAGCATCATATACCACATCTGGCATAATTACCATTCCTGCTCCTCCACCATAAGGAGTATCGTCTACTTTCAAATGTTTATCTTTTGAAAAGTCCCTCATATTGATAAAATTAAATTCTAAAATATGATTTTTACTAGCTTTTCCTAAAATACTTTGCTGTATTGGCTCAAACATTTCTGGAAAAAGAGTTAATACATCAAATCGCATAGCACTTTCCTTCCTACACTAGTCCTTCTAATAAATGGACAACTATTTTTTCTTGCTCTAAGTCAATTTGTTTGATAACCTCTTTAATTGCTGGTAATAGAATTTGTTTGCCAAGTGTATCTTTAATAACGTAGATATCACTAGCCCCTGTATTATATATATCATCTACTTTTCCCAACAAACTTCCATCTTCTTTATATACCTCTAAGCCTATTAAGTCAGCTATGAAGTATGTATTCTTTGGAAGTTTTCTTGCTTTTTCTCTTGGAAGTTTTAAATAACAATTACGATATTTTTCTGCATCTTCGACAGTATCAATTCCTTTTAGTTTTAATAATACTTGGTTCTTACTGTATTTTACTTCTTCAATTTGTATTTCTAGAAGACTTCCCTTTTTATCTACTAAAATAGTTTCCATCTCCTCAAATTGAGAAATATCATCAGTAAAAGGATTTACCTTTACCATACCTTTAATTCCAAAGTGATTTACTATCTGTCCTATCTCAAAATATTGCTGTTTCATCAAAATTCCTCTTAATTTACAAATTCTACGTTGATTCTTTTATGTTCTTTTCCTGCTACAGATTTCATTACCATACGAATTGCTTTTGCTGTTTTTCCTTGTTTTCCAATAATTCTTCCCATGTCTTCTTCAGCAATTTTTACTACATAATTTGCTTTTCTTTCTTCTAAAGTCTCTGTAATAATTACTGCTTCTTTATTATCTACCATATTTAGAATTATTGTTTCTAAAATTTCTTTCATAGTTTTAGTTCCTCTCTTCGAAGTACTTACAATTATTTTGAAGCTCTTTCTACTAAGTTCTTAACTGAATCTGTTGGTTTTGCACCGTTTTTAATCCATTGTTCAAATTTTTCATTATCAATAACAATTGTAGAAGGCTCTGTCATTGGATCATAAGAACCAATCTTTTCGATGATTTTTCCATCTCTTGGGCTTTTAGAATCTGCTACAACAATATGATAGAATGGAGCTTTTTTAGCACCTTGTCTTTGTAATCTGATTTTTACCATTTATTTCACCTCCCATATATTTTTTCTATATAAAATTTAAAAATTAATATCAAAATTTTAAATTTTTAAGATCATTGGTATCTAAACTATTCATTAATTTTTTCATGCCACCTTTATTGCTTTGCATTTTCTTCATCATTTTTTGTGTCATTTCAAAAGATTTCATGAATTTGTTAATATCTTGAACGGTCGTACCACTACCTCTACTAATTCTAAGTCTTCTACTTCCATTTAATAAACGTGGATTTTTTCTTTCCTCTTTTGTCATAGAGCAAATCATTGCTTCTATTTTAACAAATTCTTTATCATCCACTTGTACATCCTTTAATTGGTTCATCCCTGGAATCATTTTTAGTATAGAAGAAAATGAACCCATTTTTTTAACTTGTCTTAATTGTGCTAAATAATCATCTAAATCTAGTTCTTTCTTCTTAAGCTGTTTTTCTAATTTCTCGGCTTCTTCTATATCAAAATTTTCTTCCGCCTTTTCAATAATGGATAAGACATCACCCATTCCTAAAATTCTGCCAGCCATTCTATCTGGATGGAATACTTCAATATCGCTTAATTTTTCACCAGTGGCTGCAAATTTAATTGGTCTACCTGTAATTTTCTTAACAGATAATGCAGCACCTCCACGTGTATCACCATCTAACTTAGTAAGTATTACACCATCAATTCCTAATTCTTCATTAAAGGATTGTGCAACATTTACTGCGTCTTGACCTGTCATGCTATCTACAACTAATAAGATTTCATGTGGCTTAACATTTGATTTGACATTTTTTAATTCTGTCATTAATTCTTCGTCAATATGTAAACGTCCTGCTGTATCTAAAATAACTACATCATTTAATTTACTCATAGCCACTGACATTGCTTGTTTTGCAATATGAACTACATCTTTGGATTGTTCATTGCTAAAAACTGGAATATTAAGTTGACCTCCAACTACTTGTAATTGTTTAATAGCAGCTGGTCTATAAATATCACAAGCAACTAATAGTGGCTTTTTCCCTTGTTTACGAAGTATGTTTGCTAATTTTCCTGCACTTGTCGTTTTACCTGAACCTTGCAAACCTACTAGCATAATAACAGTAGGAGGATTTGGTGTAAAATTAATTTTGCTTTCTGTTCCTCCTAATAGTTCAACCATTTCATCTTTTACAATTTTAATAACTTGTTGCCCTGGTGTTAAAGATTTTAATACATCCTGTCCTAAAGCTTTTTCTTGTACCTGGCTGATAAATTCTTTTACTATCATATAGTTAACGTCCGCTTCAAGTAATGCAAGTTTTACTTCACGAAGCATTTCTTTTAGGTCTGACTCTGTAATTCTTGCTTTTCCTCTTAATTTTCTTGTAATATCTTGAAGTTTTGAACTTAATCCTTCAAAAGCCATCTTCACACCTCTTTCGTTTTCTTTTAAGCATTTTGTTTTAAGAATGTTACAATCTCATATCTATTCAATTGTATAAGTTAAGCTAAGCAGCTTAACTCTTCTCTAATGTGGTTTAAGATCTTTTCCACTTTTTTATCAGAAGATGTTTCTTCAATTTTGCTTAATTCTTCTAGGATTTGTTGTAATTGTTTTTCTTGTTTCAATGTTTTTTCCATAAATGCTAGCTTTTCTTCTAATTCGAAAAGTTTACTTTCCCCCTTTTTGATAATATCTCTTACTGCCTGTCTTGTAATTTGATTATTCTCGGCAATTTCAGAAAGTGATAAATCATTGTTATAATAATCATTGATTATTTCATATTGTTTATCTGTTAGCATTTTTCCATAAATTTGGCATAGCATACTAACTTTCACATTTTTTTCCAATGACTTCACCTCTTCTTTTTTCCTAGGTTTTCAAAAAGCTCATTAACAAAATTTTAAAAAGCAAAGCTTTTAAAATTTTGTAATATTCGCAGTTATCAATTTCTATATCAAGTGCAAAATTCACTTTTCTAGAACTTGTAAAATATTCTCAAAAATATATTAGCATCACTCATTTGTAATGCTAATATACTTTACACTATTTTTTTGCTTTTGTCAAGGGGTTTCGAGAGTTTTTCTAACGATAATAAAAGTTTTAGAAATAGAATTATTTTTAATTTTAAAAAAGCTCTTGACAAAGCGAACAATATTTTGTATATTATATACGAACATTGATTTGCAGAACAGTATTTTGTTGGGAGGTATAAATTATGAATATTTTAAACATTTCTATCAATAATGGAGAAGCCACTATTACTGCACCTTGGGATTGTTATACAGGTACCATCTCTGTCCTAGGAATCATCCATGAATTTCGTTTATATTACAAACATGTAAAAGCTTCTACTGTTAATTTTATCAATCATATTATTGAAGTAATACTTCCAAATAAATTTAAAAAAGCCAAAACGAATGACCTTTTAAAAATTCTAGTTACAAAGTTATATGATAAAATTGCCGAACAAGAAATTGAAAGAGCAATGGAAAAAACAAGATTATTATTAGGATTTGCCCCTGAAGATTTTTCTATCAAAAGATTTAAAAATGATCAAATCTCTAAATGTTATACAGAAGAAAAGAAAATTATCATTAGCCCTGATGTTGTTAAATATGATAGAAAAACAATTGAATACATTGTTTTACATGAATTTTGCCATTTAAAATATAAAACACATAGCAAAGGCTTTTGGCAAATGATGAAAACTTATATGCCTAATTATGAAAAATATGAAATGAGTATATGACAAGCATAAGAGCAAATCTCTACTAAAAAGAAATTTGCTCTTACCTCTTACTTATTTATTCTTTCATAATTAATATATTCATAATCATATGGATTCTTCTCATCTTTGAGCCCCTTCTCTTTTAATGTTATTCTCCATTCTTCTTCATTTACTTTTGGAAAATACACATCACCTTCAAAATTTTGATGAATTTTTGTAATATACATTTTATTGACATATGGCATCAATAATTCGTAAATACTAGCACCACCAATAACAAAGTTTTCTTCTTCTGCTTGAATATATTGATCCAATAACTTGATGTCTGATATCACTTGTACATTTTCATCTTGTATTTCTAATCTATTATTCTTACACAAAACAATATGTTTTCTATTAGGTAATACTCTTCCTAAAGACTCAAAAGTTTTTCTTCCCATAATAATAGTATGACCAGTTGTTAGCTGTTTAAATCGTTTTAAATCCTCTGGCAAATACCAAATCAATTGGTTATCTTTTCCTATTACATTATTTTCTGCAACAGCTACAATAATACTTAACATATTTTTCTCCCTTTTATATAGCTACTGGTATTCTTCCTAAATTGATTTCTTTATTATAATCATATCCTTCTACTATAAAATCTTCCACTTTAAATTCATAAAAGTTTTTAGTAGGATTATTAATCTTTAATTTAGGACATACATCCATTGGTTTTGCTTCTATTAACTGTTTTATTAATGGAATATGTCTATCATAAATATGACAATCTCCAATATTGTGCGTTAATGTTCCTACTTTTAGTCCTGCACATTGCGCAAACATATGCTGTAATGCTGCATATTGCATAGTATTCCATCCATTTGCAGCTAGCATATCTTGTGAACGTTGATTTAAAATCAAATGTAATTTTCCTTCCTTTACTAGCCATTGTGATCCAAAAGCACATGGTTCTAAATTCATATCTTTTAATTCTTCATGATTAAAAAGATTTGTCATGATTCTTCTACTAGATGGATCATGATTCAATAAGTAAAGAAGATAATCTACTTGGTCCATTTCCTTGATGCCTTCTTTTGTTTTAAAAGAATACTTTTTACCTAATTGATATCCATACGCTTTTCCTATGGTACCATTCTCATCTGCCCATTGATCCCAAATATGGGAATTTAACTCATGAACATTATTTGATTTTTTTTGCCAAATCCATAAAATCTCATCTATAGCATTTATCACTGTCTTTGTATTATTTCTCAAAGTAATCATTGGAAACTCTTTTTCCACATCATATTTATTACTTACTCCTACAATAGAAATATAATTTGCTTCTTCTCCATCTTGCCATTTTGTTCTAACATTTGTTCCTTCTGAAGAATATCCATTTTCTAATATTTCTTTACAAGTATTGATAAAATTTTGATCCGCTTGTGTCATTTTATTTCCTCCTATTTTACTTTTTCTTTATTAGTCTATCATTCTCTGAAACCTTTTTCAACCTCTTTTTTAAGTTATTTCTGTATACTATTTAATTTTCAATTGATAAGTCAAATTTAGGTACATATTCTTCTTCATGTTCTCCTAATTCTTGCATATAACCATTTTGCAAATTTAAAGTATATAAGTAGCTCTCAATTTCTCGATACTCTTTTAGTGTTAACTTTCGGTTCATACTTTCATCTTTTTTTGCTTGATAAGTTGGGAAATATTGGGCCATTACACTTATATAACTTCCTTCTGGCATGTTTTCCTTAATCCATTTTAAAATATGTTTGGTATTTTGCAAGTGGTTTGGTAAAACTAAATGTCTAATTATCATTCCTTTTTGTATAATTCCATTTTTATTAAAAACTGGCTGTCCAACCTGCCTATTCATTTCTTGAATTGCTTTTGTTGCTACTTCAAAATATCCATCTACTTTAGAATATTTTTTGCCTAGTTCCTCAGAATAATATTTTAAGTCTGGTAAATAAATATCAATTAGGCCTTCTAATTCTTGTAATGTTTGTACATTTTCATATCCATTTGTGTTATAAATAACTGGAATAAAAAGCCCTTCGCTTTTAGATATGATTAATGCTTCTTTGATTTGTTTAGCATACATAGTAGGAGTTACTAAGTTAATATTGTGAACTCCTTTTGCTTGTTGCTTCAAAAAAATCTTTGCTAATTGTTCTATTGTAATCTCTTTTCCCTTGCCTTGTTGACTAATTTCATAGTTTTGACAATATATACATCTTAAATTGCAATTACTAAAAAACACTGTTCCTGAACCATTTTGGCCACTGATACAAGGTTCTTCATAATGATGTATAGAAGCTAACGCTATTTTGATTTTATCATCACATTTACAATAGCCAATATTTCCTTTTGTTCTATCTATTTTACAATTTCTAGGACATATATTACATTCTCTTAAATTCATTTTACTATTTTTAACTTAAACCTCTTTTTTCCTATTTCTCAATTTTGTTTCATTTTATGTTATTTTCAGGCTAGCGTCAACTGCTAATTGACATTTTCTATTTTTTTGATATAATTCCCTTTTAAGGAAGTGAAATAAATGTTATCTAAAAGTAAAGTAATTGTTCGTTATGCTGAAACTGACCAAATGGGAATTGTACATCATAGTGTTTATCCTATTTGGTTTGAACTTGCTAGAACAGACTTAGCAAAACAGGCCGGTTTTCCATACTCCCAAATGGAACACTCTGGTGTTATGACACCTTTAATAGAATTACAATGTAAATATAGAAAACCTGCTCATTATGAAGATGAATTAATTGTAACAGCAACTGTTAGCAAATTGTCTGGGGTAAAAATAGAATTTTATTATGAAGTCTTTTTAGAAAGCGAAGAAAAACCAATTTGCACAGGTACTACAACTCACGCTTTGGTCAGTAGCAAAGATTTTCATATCATAAATGTCAAAAAGGAATTTCCTGAAATATATCATATTATGGAAAAGATGGCAAATAATAACTAAAGTTAAGAAAGGAGCATATCCCCCAAATGAGTATATTTGAAAGAAAATGTCATGTTGAGATCAAAGATATTGGTTCTCTTGGTTTGATGACAAATGAAGGTTTTTTAGATTTATTAGAAAATACCGCTTGTATTCATTCTGAAATAGCTGGTTATGGTGTAAATCAAATGGAGAAAACTCACCTATCTTGGGTTTTATTACATTGGAAGGTTCAAATTTTGAAAAGAGTACCTTTTCATACTCCTATCACGATAAAAACTTGGGCGAAGGCTGCTAATAAATGTCTAACATATCGTGATTTTGAAATGTATGACGAAAATAATGAATTAATTGGCGTTGCTTCTACTAAATGGAGTTTAGTAGATACACAAACTGGTAGAATTACTAGGATTACTCCAGAAATTATTAACTGTTACTCTCCTGAAGATAATAAAAATGTTTTTGAGGAAATTGATATTTCCAAACTAAAAGAGCCTGAATGTCTTGAAAACAAAAAACCTGATTATACCTTCACTGTTTCTAGAAGAGATATTGATATGAATCAACATATGCATAACTTGTATTACCTAGATTATGCTGTAGAAGCTTTACCTGAAGAAGTTTATCATAATTTAGATTGCAATCAGTTTGAAATTATGTATAAAAATGGAGCTAAACTAGGAGAAATGGTAAATTGCTTTTATATAAAAGATGGAACTACTCATATTGTTGTAATGAAAAATACAAAAGATAATAGATTACATGCAATTATTCAATTAGGAAAATAAAAAGCAAACTACATTTCAATTATACTTGAAATGTAGTTTGCTTTTTATTTATGATTAAACTTCTCTTGCTTTAATAATTAATCTTTCATTAGAATAATTACAACAAGTAATTAAAGTTACTTCTCTTTTTCCATTAGTCCTTTGTGATAATCCGATACGTCTGATTTGGCTTTACTTTATATTTATCATAAATCTTATATTTTATAGTTCCATTTTCATTGTCTGTTAAGGTAAAAATATCTCCATTATTCAAAGTATACAAATAGCCAAACATATTCTTTGTAATATAGTTGTGACCTGTAATGCAAAAGTTTCCTATTTCATTTGGATCAGGTCCAAAAAACTTTGTAACACAAATTTCCATTGCATTTTTATTATAATCCTCTAAAACGCAAGTATTAATTTTTAGCTTATCTATTTTCAAATTTGCTGCGACTTTATAGCCTTTATATTGTGTAGCTACTATTTTAGATTTGTCTTTTATCTTTTCATTATTTTGTTGAGTTGTTTTATCTTGTCCTTTATCTTCTTGCAAATTTTTTGGCTCTTCTCCTTGTTTTATTTGATTCTCTCGAATAATTCCTCTTACTGTAAAAAGTACAATGAGCAAAATTAGAGTTAGTATAAGCCATCTTATTACTTTTTTCATTTCTACTTTTTTATCCTAAATTTTATTAGTCTTTATAACGTTTAGCCGCTTTATGATTTGTTAAAACAAAATATGCTACTACTAGTGCAAGTACCGCTAATAAAATATAAATATATTGAGTCATACCTGTTTGTGGATAAGTGGTTGGTAATTTTTCTTCTGTACTAGGCTTTGTTGGAGTTGTTGGTTTTTCTGCTACTTTTTCTCCTACTGTTATATCAAAACTTTTCTCTGCTATAACACTATCTGAATTCTCTCTATTGATTAATTTAATATGAACTGTATATTTTCCATCAGTATTAAATTCTCCTCTTAATAATAATTCTTGTCTTACATCTTTTCCACCAATAGCATAACCATCAGCTTCTCCCCATCCACTTTGTAGCAAATCGATTTCTGCTCCACTTTTGTCAGTTGCAAGTAATTTCGCTGTAGCATCTTCCTTTGGCTTTGCTGTTATTTCTGCAATTAATCTAACATGATCATAATTTTTTCCCATAGTAGATGCAGTAATTAATTTCATATCTTTTGCTTCATTTTTCTTAATTGTTCCTGTATACTCTAGACTTAAAGTATAGTTTATATAATTTGGTTCTACTAAAACATCTTTAATAATTGGAGTTGTAATATCATCATAAGTTTCTGAAGCATCACTATTTGCCATTCCTGTTAATGTAATAGAAAAGTTAGTTGGATTGCTAGCAGTTAATCCTGTTTTCGCTTTAAAAGTAATAACTGCATTTGTTCTTGGGTTTGTTCCTCCTGTTGTGTCATGATAAGTAAGAATTACTTTATCTCCTGTATCATTAGCTGTTCCACCTTCTGAGCGTACATATTCAAAAATAGCATCATCATAAGTAGCATTAACAGTATATGCTCCTAAATCTTTTCCAAAGCTAACTGTTAAATTTACTTCTTGTCCTGGTGCTATTTTTGATTTACTTACTTCTGCACTTACATTATTAAGTGTTGCTGCTGAAGTAACACTTGAAACAGAAATAATAATAAAAAATAAGACTAAAATTGTAAAAATAGAAAATAATTTTTTCATCTTTTTAACTCCTTTCCAAATTTAATTTTAAAAAATACGAATTAGCAAATTCTAAATAACAAGTTACTAAGAATTTGTAACATTTCGCATAATTATCTTCTACGTCAATTACACATTAAATGTGTAATCGACTAGAATATAAAAATAGTTTAACTGTTCTATTTTCACTAATTATTATGTCTCATTTTTTTATTTTTATTTTTCCAATTTTTTTATTTTTTTGTAAAAGAGAAAAGCTTCTAACATACAACTATGCTAGAAGCTTTTTCCTTACCTTTTCTCAAAAATCATTGTTACTCCATCTTCGTAACGTATTTTTCTTTTGCACACAAAACCTAATTTTTTAGCAACCTTTCTCGAAGCCCTATTATTAGAATTTAGTGACAGAAAAAATCTATATCTGTCACTACTACTTCCATTACCTTTGCCACAGCTTCTGTAGCATACCCTTTTCTTCTAAATGGTTCATATACTTTATACCAAATTTCACCATCTTGAATGAGAGTCACATTTCCAATTCTTTGATTGGTTTGCTTTAGTATAATTGAATACACAGTTGAAACGTTATCTGGTGTTTTTTCTTTTTGTAATATTAACCGTTCTGTACAAATACTTTCAGGACATGCTTTTTGGATTTTATTCATTTCTTTGAAAAAATCTTGTAATTCCTCCAAATCAATTTCTATTTTATAATCCATTCCTCTGCCTCCATTTCATATAGTTTGGATAGTAGTATTATAAATTCTACATATTAGTAGATTTTTTCTATTATAACACTATTTTACATAAAACGCTAGTTTTTTTTATAATTTCTTCCTTTTTCGATATATTTTTCTTGGAAAAAGCATTAAAATTTTCTGTTATCAAACATTATCTAATAGCCAAAAGAAGAGGAGTCGAATATCATTCTTCTCCTCTCCGTTTTTGGTTAAGCTTTTTGCATCATGTTGTTATTCATACAATTATTATCATTCATGAAAAATCTTTTTTCTGCAAGCTTATCTTGGACTCCTCTTAATGCTTCTCCAAATCTTTGGAAGTGGACTACTTCTCTTTCTCTTAAGAAACGAAGTGGATCTACAACATCTGGATCATCCGCACATAAATCAATTAACTTTTCATAAGTTGCTCTTGCTTTTTGTTCAGCAGCTAAATCTTCTTGTAAATCGGCAATTGGATCACCTTTTACTGCTAATACAGACGCACTAAATGGCCAACCAGCTGCTGCTTGTGGATATACTCCAACACCATGGTCTGTATAGTAAGCACCTAATCCTGCTGCTTTCATTTCTTCTGCACTTAGTCCATCTGTTAATTGGTGTACAATACTTCCAACAATTTCTAAATGTGCTAATTCTTCTGTACCAATATCATTTAAAATAGCTTTTGATACTTGGTCTGGCATTCCAAATCTTTGACTTAGATAACGAAGGGAAGCTGCTAATTCTCCATCTGGTCCTCCGTATTGAGAAATAATAAATTTAGCAAGTTTTGCATTAGGGCATTTAATTTTTACAGGGTATTCTAATACTTTATTATAAGTCCACATTACTTATTTCCTCCTTCCCATGGCCACCCTGCGTTTATTTTGGGAGAAATATAACTCAACTTTTTTATTGTGCCCTATTACAGCCTTATGTTGGTACTTCAAATTTATATTTAATGCTTATATTTTTATCATCAACTACTATCTTATCTATTAACTTGAATACCAAACTTTTATTTTCTTCATTAATCTCGTCAAAAGTCAAAAGTTTTTTTGCTATATCTTTTATTTGTTTTTCATCAGTTGTTGGTTTGGAAACTATATTATTTTTCTTGTCTTCTAACAATTTTAGTTTTGCTATACATTCTTTTTTATCATCTTCATATTTTCTTATTAAATTTTTAAAAGTATCTATTCCTATTACTCCTGATATTTTATCTTCATATAATCCTGCAATAATTTTGTCTATGCTCTCTTTCTTTTTATTCCAATATATCATTTCTTTTTTATCATCAGTTTCATTTTTACTTAAAGTTTTGTCATATTTTAATTCGTCCATATCCAAGTATTTACTTATATTTTCTTTCAATGACTCTGATACTAATTGTAATAGTTCTTCTTCTTTCAAATGAACATTAGTACAAAATTTTTTTCCATATTTTTTATAACTTGAGCATAAACATCTTGAGAATTTTCCATGATTTAAGTTATAAGTAATTCTACTACCACATTTACAAAATACAAGTCCTGCTAGCAAATGTCTCTTTCTGTCTGAATAGTTCCATTCATTAGTTTGCTTAACAAGCATCTCCTGAACGGTTTCAAAAGTCGCCCTATCAACAATAGCAGGATGGTTATTCATAATTACTACTTGCTCTTCTAATGGAGTTTTTACCATCTTATTAACTTTATAATTTACCTTTGTATATTTTAATTGCACTAAATCTCCAACATAAATTCTGTCTCTTAATATTTTGTTAATAACCGTATTATTCCATTTATAAGTAAAGTTTTTATTTGGATTATAGTAATTAGTAGTATCATGTTTATATTTTAATGGAGTTTTAATTTCTAAGTCATTCAAATAATCAACTATTTCTTTCTTGCTTTTTCCTGATTTATATAAGTCGAAAATCAATTTTACAGTATCTGCTACATTCGCATCAATCAAAACATTATTTTTATCATTTGGATCTTTTTTATATCCATATGGTAAAAATGCTTTGATGCAATCGCCTTGTGTTGCTTTTGTCATCATTGCTGTTCTTACTTTCTTTGATATATCTTTAGCATACATATCGTTTATTACAGATTTAAAAGGTGTCATGTCATTATTGCTGTTTTTTTTGTCAAAAGTATCTATATTATCTGTTACAGCAATATATCTAACATTCATAGCTGGGAAATACTTTTCTACATATCTTCCTGTTTCAATATAATCTCTACCAAGTCTTGATAAATCTTTCGTTATTACTAAATTAATTTTTCCTAATTCTATATCATTTAGCATTCTCTGAAAGTCGGGTCGGTCAAAATTCGTTCCTGTATATCCATCATCCTTGTAAATATCAACTAATACCCATCCTTTATTGCTAACAATTGCTTTTAAAAAATTAATTTGATTTTCAATGCTTTCTGACTGCTCTTTATCATTTTCGTCTTCTCTTGATAGTCTTACATATATTGCTACTCTCCATATTATTGTAGTTTGAAGTGTAGCATTGAAGCAGTTACTATATAACTCATACATTTTTTCCTCCTTACCTTGAGTTATTTATAACTACTTATCTACAATGCTATTTTACACCCTTCTCTTTTATCTTTGCAATTTGAAAAAAAATTATTTTCATCAATCCATTCTTGGACTAACTCAAATAATTTTTTGCCATCTTTTGTATAGATTTCTTCTACTTTTCTCTCCAATATTTAATCACCTCTATACAATATATTGTTCTTAGCAAATTTTATTTCCTATTTTTGTAAATTAAGATTTTAAAATTTATTGCTAAAAACTCTACCTTCATAATATTTTCACATCTTTATTGATTATTTTTCTTCTGTTAAAATTGACTATCTAATTTTTGTCAAGCCCTTTTTTTATAAATTTATTATATTATTTTTTTGTATGGCAAACAAGCGAAAACGATATATTTTTTAAAAAAGTC
>JAAWKD010000002.1 GCA_022797215.1 Clostridia bacterium | reverse complement strand
AAAAAGAGTTAGAAAATGTTTCATAAAATTTAGCCCTAAAACTAAATTTTTAGGGCTAATGTTTAAAAATTTTTGGGACATTTTCCAAAATCATTGACATGAATAATTGACATAACTGTTGATATAATTGAGATTTATTGATTTTTGTGCTATAATATACTTATAAATACCTATTTGGGTAAAGTCTTACATATATGATTTACCCAAGCTATTGGCTTGAATTGTAACAAAAGTTATTATTTGAGCCACTAGCAGTGGCTCAAATTGTATATAGAACTTCCACTCATTTCGTTTGGACTTTCTAGCTTATGTGCAATTAAAATAGAGATTACATAGAAAGGAAAAACGAATAATGATTAGAAAATCAAAGAAAACAGTTATAGCGTTTCCACGGTGGCGGTGGGGGTTGCTAAGACTAGATGAGGAGATTTCAGTAATCTCCTTTTTCTATGTTCATATATATTTTAAATGTTGCATAATATGCAACATTTAATGCTTTCTGTTATTTTTTGTCATTTCTAGTTCATTTTTGATATAAAATCACTTGAAAAATGCTTATTTTTAATATAAAAGTTGCACCTCGTGCAATTCTTGTTGCATTATATGCAACTTTGCTATCTTTCGAACAGTTTACATAATCAAGATATAATATATCTATAAAGTTATTAAACTATAAGAAAGGATAGTATATGAAAAGTGTATATGATACTTGTACTAAAGATAAAGTAAAAGTTTCATATTCGTTATATGCTATGCTTATCGAATTAGGTTTAAATCCAAGCAATAAAGGAACTATCTATTTAAAAGAAGTAATCGAATACATTATTTTGAATAATTTATATGACTATACATACAAAGATATTTTAAGTCTTTTTGCTAATGAGAAGAACTACAATTTAGAAAATCTAAAAAACAATATCAAGAATTGTCTATATAGAATTAATTATACAAAATCAAAAAAGAATTTTAATAAATATCTTAATTTAGAATTTGACACCTATTATCTTTCTCCAAGTAAATTTACCAATATTATTGCATTAAAATATAATGATTAAATAACTGCTAAAAATAAAATTAGCAGTTATTTTTTGTCAAGCAAAACAGCTTTACACTTGAACCATTTTGAGATAGTTTGATACTTTTTACTTTTATAAGTCTAATGCCGTGTTACACTAAAATCAGTTCGAACGACTATGATTTCTAGAAATCAAATTTTTAAAAGGAGATTTCAAAAAATGAAAAATCAAAAAAGAGTTAAAACTGATTTAACAAAAATTTCAAAAGATATTCAATTACCTAACGAAGAAGTTAGAAAAATAGTTATGGAAAATTACTCACAAAAACTTATGAGCGAAGCTGATAATCTTGACGCAGATATTAACCACCTTGAAAATATTTTTCCAATGAAACTAACTATTTAGCAATGAAACTTGTTCCATTGCTTGAAAGAAAAATATTGTACTTATCGTATATTGAAAATGCTAGATTAAACGATATTTGCAGAAGATTAAAGTTGCAAAAAAAAGAAGTTATCACTTTAAGAAATAAAGCGATAACGCATTTTAAGAACAATTTAGCCACCTTAAATAAAATAACACTTATTAAGAAGAAAGGTGGGAATAGTTAATGAAACATAAAAAGAAATATGAGAATAAAATTGTTGAAAAATCAAGGAATACTGCACCTATTAGAGTTTTATATAAAAAAACAGGACAACCACCTGAAACCAAAATTATTGATAATGTATTTAAACTAAAAAAGGCTATTGTAAAAAGGAAACTTGATATTATTCCCTATGAAAAACTTTATATTATCTGCAACAACAGAAAAGCAATACCTAACACAAAATCAAACATCATCTTAACATTTAGCAGTATTTATGGAGATTTAATACTTGTTGATATAGATAAAAAGCAAAGAGAATTCAAAGTTTTATCACAAGAAGATATTATATGGTATTCACAAGATTTAATTAAGAAAATACCTAATACTACTTTGCAAACTACTAAAAAGCCTTTAAAAGAGCAATGTACTAAAGTTTATGAACGAGATATTGAAAGAGATAATAGTAGTAAATCAAATAATTCTAGCTTTGAAAAGGTTTTAATCAGCTTACTTTTCAATATTGAAATGACTTTATCTACTCTATTAGGAAATGGAGATAAGAAATGAATAAATATGAACTTCAAAAACGAATTGACGGACTAAACGAATATATGCTATCTGATAGTGATAAAAAGCTACTAATATTGAGTATTTCAAGTGATTATACATATAACAAAGCTATTGCTTTAGTTAATAAAAAGCATACTAACAAAGACTGGTATTCAGTTGATAACAAGAATTGCTTTAAAACTTGGAATGAAGCTGAAGCCTTTATAGATGGCTTATGTTTAGCGAAAAATACAAATTTTAATGATAATGAAAGATAAAAGGTATAAATATGAATAGTATAAATGAAAATGTAAAAGTAATTGATACTAAAGACAAAACCTTAAATGAACAAATAGTAATAAACTACTTAAACAAATTAAAAAATCCATTTATGATATTATCTGTAAAAGATGTTTCAAAAGACTTGCATATTGGCATAAATCAAGCGTACGACCTATTTAAGCAAAATGACTTCCCTACAATTTGTATTGGCAAAAGAAAAGGCATTACACTTGCAACTTATTTATTATGGAAAATGAATAAGAAAGGTGGGATTTAATATGGCTGAAAAAGGAACTGGACAAGGTTGTGTATTTTTTAATAAACAAAGAAAACGTTGGAACGCACAATATAAAGAGTATGACACAAAAACTGGAATTACTAAACCTAAGACAAAAAGTTTTAAAACCGAAGAAGAAGCAAAAAAATATTTAGATACTATTATGTACCAAAAAGAAAATCCACTTTATATTGAACATAATGGCATACCACTTTGTGAAGTTATGAAAGCAAATTTAAAATTAAAACTAGATACAAACCAAATAACACCTACGCAGTTTGGCAGAGTAACAAGAACAATAGAGAAAATCGAAAAAACGTCAATAGGAAGTAAAAATATTGATGAAATAACATCAAATGAACTACAAGACTATATGAACTCTCAAACACATTTAAGCAATTCTTCTATTAACAAAATATATCAACAATTTAATCAAACATTTAAAATTGCAATTAACAAAGGTTATATGTTAAGAAATCCAATGATAAATGTTATAAAACCAAAAAGTGTAAAACAAGATAAGGAGGTTAGAGCATTAACAGTAGAAGAACAACAATCTTTTACAGATTATCTATTAAGTAAAGACTTAAAGCAATGTAAATATAAAAATGTATTTCTTATTCAAATGTATATGGGATTAAGATGTGGCGAAACTTTAGCACTTACAACACACGACATTGACCTAAAACACAAAAAAATGAATATACATAGAACATTAACTACTGATGAAAATAATGCTATTATAATGGGCAATAAAACAAAAACTTATGCAGGAAAAAGAGTTATACCTATTCCAGATTTTATATACCCACATATAATAGAACAAATGCAAATAGCGGAAAATCAAGAAAACAACGAAGAAAAACTATTATTTAAACCTTATAACGCAAGATATACAAGAAGAACAAATGTAAATTCTGAATTGCAACGAATTTTAGAACGATATTTTGATATAACAGACATTTCCACTCATAGTTTAAGACATACTTTTGGAACTCGTTGTATTGAAAGTGGTATGGCACCTGTTGTTGTTCAAAGGCTTATGGGACATAAAGATATAAGTGTTACTTTAAATACTTATACAAGTGTTTTTGACGAATTTAAGGCAAGAGAAATTGACAAAGTAAATCAATATTATCTTAATGAAAATATGATTAAAAATAACTTATTAAATGAAGAAAATAGTATTGAAAATGAAAGATAAAAATTAATATGAATTAAGATTAGTTAAACAAAATTAAAATAAATAGCTAAAAATCAATTTTTAATTTGGCTTTTCTAATTGTTTAAAAATAATGTTTTTTAATCATTAATAGACATTTTATAAAATCCACTATTTTCAATACTTATATGGAATACATTGATTTTTACAATTTACAATATCTAAACAAATTCAAACTCTATGTCCATTGAAATACAAGCATTTGAATACTGTTTACTAAACCTCAACTAAACAAAAAATAAATTTTAAAATTTTGTTTAGTTGATTGTTTAGTAGATGTAAAAATTAAGATTAGTTAAAAACTGTGAAAGTGCTTAATATTACAGTGAAACACAGTTTTTATAAATTAAATATAAAATAAATTCGTTATAAACAATAAAATAGCCTGTATCGACTGATACAAGCTATTTAGAACGATTAAATCGTTGGTTGCGGGGGTAGGACTCGAACCTACGACCTTCGGGTTAAATTTTATGTGAATTAACATATTTTGTCTTGCCTTAACTCAACCGCAAACACTACTATTTAAGCAAAATCTATAACAAGTTATTTCAATTTATATTAACTCAATGAGGTAAAAATGTGGTAATTTTAAAATACATATATTACATTAATTTATTATTGTAGTGTTATCAAAAAACCTAGTAAAAACTAGGCTCTATCTTTTATTGATTATTTAATTTTTTCTTATATTCTTCAACTGTAATATTGTCTTTTTTCATTAGTTCTTTTCCCTCATTCACAAGTTGTTGTACTGTTTTTCCATATATTTTTTGCATTGCAGTATTTTCATCTTGACCTGTTGTAAGTCTTTCAGTAAAACTATAATATAAGCAAGCATAAGTGAAATAATATAGTTCATCTTGGTTTTCATTAAAAATATTTCCAATGGTATTATAGTTATCAGCTGTTATAACTGTATTTAACTGACTACTATTATTACTATTACTACTATTACCACTATCATTATTCGTTTTATTAAAAATTAGTATTACACCACATATAATAACTGCTACAATAATTACTAATATTATTAAAGATATACCGTGACAATTTTTAAAATTTTTCATACGAATTTCCCCCTTTATTTTGATTATTATAAATAATTTATTGCTATTGATTATATGACATATCTATTGATGCATTCATAAGTTTTTGCGTAACTCTTGTTTGAACGTCAATATAATATTTAGCTTCTTCCTTATTCATTTCTTTACCGTCCCATTTCTTAAAAGCATCCGTTGCGTCAACATATTTTTTCATATACTCTCCATAAGCTGTTATCAATTCAGGGTTTGTTCCTTTAGAATCATTGTATTTTTTCATAAATGTAATATATTCATCCATAGCTGATTCGTAACTATCCATTGCTTGTTTGAACTCTTTTCGTAAGCCAGTAGTATTGCTAGAATTATTATTTGTGCCTGTACTCGGACTATTACCATTATTGTTTATGCTTGTACTTGTGTTAGAGTTGCTACTTACTTTTGTGTTTTCTGTTTCCTTTTTATCAGACATAACTTTATATGCAAATATACAACCAAAGATTATTACTATTACAAGTAAAAGTGCAATTAAAGTGATACCTTTTTCGCTCTTCATTAGATTCACCTCCTCATCTTTTGTAAAATTTTGTCGATTTTTATTACATTTTATCATTTGTTTTTACTCTCGACAATATGTTTCTATAAGAAAATTGACTTGTTCACTTGATAATCTATTGTTGACTTGTGCTAGTTTTAATAATGATTTTATATTATTCCACTTTGCAGTCTTGCAATTCCCTTGTGCTGTTAATTCTATGTATTGTACTATCTCTTCAAAAATGTAAAAAGGCACATTAAAGTCTTTGTTTATTTTGTCCATTTTATTACTCCTTAACTTCGACATTCTTGAATATTGTATCAAAACATAATAACAACTTCAAGATATTCGAGAAAAAATATTCGAGCATTTCGAGATTTTGTGATATTTCACTTGCTTTTTGTAATAATAAAATAAAAAGGTGGAATTTGTTATGATAGGTACAGTATTAAGGAATATAAGAAAAATAAGAGGACTAACTCAAAGCAATATAGGGGATGAATTACATTTAGCAGATAACACAATTTCCAATTATGAAACAGAATATAGCAACCCTAATTTTGATACAATTCAAAAATTTATAGAAGTTTGTAATTTTGAAATTCAATTTGTAGATAAAGAGAACAAAAAAGTTTATACTATTGATGAACTATCAAAAGAGATGGATTTTTAGGTGTACTAAAACAATATAAAAAATGTAAAAATAGAAGATAGCAAGTAGAGGCTATCTTTTAGTATTTTATATATAACTTGTTATTTTTAGTTGTTGCAGATGCTACTACGTTCAATTTTAAGCCGTTTTTTACAAATAAGTAATATAATTTCATATTCTAATATATTTATGTCTTTTGGTTATAGTACGTCTAAAATTATTGTAGTACTACTATATTTTGAATAGAGCTACAAAGGAAACTATTGATATTACTGAAATATAAAGGTTTTGTAGTTCTGTAGCTCTAACATATGTATATAAGAGTATAAAAAATATAAAATATAGTATGTGTTAAAATATTATATATACGTATTTATTAAAAAATATATAAAATAGGAATCTACGTGCTACTATACTACAAAAGCTTTAAAGTGCTTGATATTACTATGTTTTATATAGTAGCACTATAATTTGTTCCTACAAGCTACTCTTCAGGAACAAACAAATAAAATGTAGAAGGAATATTATTATCATTTCTTCTCTTTGTAGTTTTATACTCTAATTTTTTGATAACACTACCACAATATTTATTAAATTGCTTTTCCGTCATTATTTCTACTATTTCCGCTTCTTCGCAAAATTCTTCTTCATATTCTTTACGTAATTGACCAAAAAAACAATTTGCTTTTGTACCTTCATGTTTCTCTAAATGCCATTTTATAAAGTTTTCACATTGAATTTCAAACTCACTTTTAAAAGCATTTTCACACAATGTTTTCATACCTTCGCTATCTTCTAATATAAGTTCTTTCATTAACCATTTAAAATACATATATCTGGCTTTATTTGCGAACCATGCTAAACTGCCACCATTCAAGCTATCTAATACACCTTTTTCTTTAGTATACATATTCATACATAGTTCGCCATGATCTTCACTTACAAAATTATCAGCAATTTTGTATTCTTTAATTTTAAGTAAATTCGTTGTGTTTAAAACTAATTTGTGTTGTAAATCTAAATCTTTTATGCTATCATCTATATGAAATTCAGTAGGTAGTATTTTAACTCTACGTTTCATACCCTCGCTTGTATCATGTAATTTAAAATCATGATTAGTACAAGCTATAATTTGTGGTAATACGTCTAGTCTTCTTTTGTTTTTGAATTTTTCGTTTATTTCTACTGTATCAGTTCTAGTAATAGCACCTTTTAGATAACTAAATGCTTCTTTTTTATAATGTGGAGGTAAGTCATCTACTATACAACAAATTCCTTTGTCTAAATCTTTCCCCCAAAAGTCAGTTTGAGGATTAGAATCAAATACTTTAGAAGTATTAAACATATCCTCACCCAAGCATAATCTAATTAAACTCGTATAAATGCTTTTACCATTTTGCCCACCACCAGCCATAACGATTATTTTTTCTAACTCGTTACAAGGTATCATTGAAGCACCTGCTATAACCCATAACCATTGTTCAACTTCTTCTTGATATTCTCCCTTTGCATTTCTTGATAAATCTTTAATAAATTGAGTTATAAGTCCACCTAAATCTTCTTTATGTTCTTCAACCCATTCTTTACTGTGCCAAGTCCACTTGAATACTACGTCTGTTGGAGGTCTAATATCAAGCCAAGAAAAGTCGTAAGTATCCGCAGTTATACAACTAAGCACTCGATTTTTTGCAATTACATACTGATGACTTCTCTTAATTAATTTTTCATTTTCTGCACACATTTGCATAAGCTGTACCTCCACTTCTTTGAAATAGGTTTCTTTAAAATTTTGGTCGCTATGTAATTTTAAGGTGTGCCTTACTTTTGTTAAGTCTGTTTGATAGTTATAATCGCCATCTTTTTCCCTATAAATAAGATTTTTGAAAGTTCCATTTTCTTGTAAGTTTTTTCCATAAAAATCAAATTGTTCAAATAAATATTCTGCTGCTCTACGTTCATCTATCTTTTCTTCTTTTTTTTCTTTAACCTTTTTCCATTTTCTTTCTCTTTCTTCGTATAACCAACCTTCGCTAGTAAGCAGTGCTTCATAATCAGCCCAACGTTCAGGTAAATCACCAAATAAGTCACTATCAGGCATTGGTGTTCCTAGTTTTACTAAGTATTGGTCATGAATAGCAGTTATTAACTCTTTAAACTCTCCCATTTTAAAACCATTAGATAAAGCAAAATAACTACAACATTCAACAATATGATTATGTCTGCCACCTTCACCCATTTTCATAAGCTGTGTGAAAGGTGTATCGTCTAAATGATATTCACTTTCCCCGGGTTTACCTTTTTTATGTAAGTCTTTTTCACTTAATTTTCCCCATAGCCAGTAAGGAAGTATGTCTAATTTATCTATGTCAATTGAAGCAGGAGCAACTAATTCACCTAAAGCCCAACTACATCTTTCCTCTCTGTCCATTCCACATACTCTTAATATTTGAACAGCACCAGGTCCTTTAGTATCAAATTTATAACCAAACCAGTTAGTTGCTCTAGTCATTTCTTTTTTATAGAAATCAGGTTTTCTAAACATAAAGTGATAACCTTTAGTAGTTTCTAGTATTAGACAATTTAATTTTGCTCTAGTTATTATGTCATACATTTCTTCTGCTTCTTTTGGGTCATCAAAATCTATGAACACGCAGTCTTTTGGTACAACTCTAGCGTAGTTAGGCCATTTATCTTCATCCATAACTTCATCATAAGTTAATGTTTTTCTTCTTCTTGGGGCTTTACTTTTGCTATATAATGCTTTTTGTTCAGGGTCACCATCTTTAAATTTTTTTATATCAAATTCACGAGGTGTTTCTGGTAATTCACAAAATATTAGTTTTTCAGTTTTACTCATATTATAAATTCCTTCCTTTCGTATATCTTTTTGTTTATGTTTACATAAAACAAAATTTGTAGATAAATATTTTTCATCTCTCCACCTGTCAAGTTAGTTTCCAGACAAATACTAAGCTAAATGTTCCGCTTCGTTGTGTATAAAATAACCTCTTCGTTTATACATTTTTATCTTTAGTAAATAATATAGTTTTAGAAGGAACTATTTTGTATCAACGTAAAATACTTGAATTTTATAAGTATTTATGATAATATAATTAAAAATAGTTATCTAAACTATTTGACTTATATTTTTTGGTGAGTCCTTATTACAGCATTTTCTGGACTTACCTTTTTTAATACACTCATAGCCTCACCCCCTTCAATATATTTATTAAGTTTTTTAAAGTAGTTTCTGCTTCAACCCTCTTCTTGTGTTCTTCATCAAAAACTTCTCGGCTTACACATTCATCATTATAAACCTTTACCTTCCAGTAACCCTCTTCTGTCTGTTCACCTTCAATTTTTCCATCTCGAATAAATTGTTTTACTTTTTCTACACCTAAACCGTGTTTGTTTTGCGTAAGCATTTGCTGATACCCAGCTGTGATTTATTGACATATTAAGCCCCCTTTCTATATTCGTTTAATTTGGATATACTACATAATCATCATAATTTAATTTATTTTTTTTGCAGTAAGTATTAAGCTTCCCAAAGAATGTTACACCAGCTTTTCCTTTATTGTTCATTATTCTAAAAATTTGTGCTGGTGCTACATTAAGTTGTCTGCTCGCTTCTGCGTAGTTTTCTTTAAACTTCTTTTTAAATAACTCTGTAAATTTATCCATATTTAATTCCATAATTTCCTCCTTTTTTCTTACAGTTAATATTTTTTAACCATAGTTAATATACACTATCTGTGTTCTACTGTCAATATATTTTTAAAAAGTATTGACTGTAGTTAATAAAATATGTTATAATAACATCTAGTAAGGAGGTGAAATATCAATGAATTTTCAGAAAGAAGAATTTTCACAAATTTTAAAAAACATTTGTGATAGTTATGGCTCAATAAATAAAATGGCAAATAAAAGTGGAATTACTGCTTCTTATGTATCAAAATTAATAAGATTACTCTATGACAGTCCACCCTCACCAGAAATATTAAAAAAAATAGCTGATAATTCTAATAATATTACTAATTACAATAATTTAATGTATATATGTGGATATTTGAATAACAAAAGATTAGATAAAAATAATTATTCTACAAATTTTAATTTTATACTGTACAATAAACTAGATAAAACTGGTCAAGACAAAGTTAATAATTACATAGAAGATTTAGTAAATACAAAAAAGTATAATAAGAAAAATAAATAAAAAAACGGATAATGCGTTAAAAGTTTTGGCAAACGGTACGCACTATCCACTCACAAAACACTTAAAAAAGTGATTGTAAATATATTATAATATAAATACTTTCATTTTTTCAAGGGTTTTACAAAAATATTGAAATATGGAGGTATTTTTTATATGGCAAAAAAATATAATTGCACAATTAATGGTGTTCAATACTTTAAAAAATCAAAAGTAGTAGGACACGATATAAACGGTAAACCGCTTCGTAAATATTTTTATGGAGATGGTGAAAAGGACGCAAATAGACAAATAGAAGAATACATGAATAAATTAAAAAGTGGCTTAAATGTAAATGTTGAAGCTTTAACTGTAGAACAAGCTATGCACCAATGGTTATTTGACGTTCGTTTACATTCAAAAAATATAAAATCCGCTTCGTTTGAAAAAGATGAATGTAATTACAGAAATTATATAAAAGGATCAACAATAGGTAGTATACATGTTCAAGATGCGGTTTCTCTCCCTTTTCAACGATATTATAATGAATTATATACCAAAGGGCTTAAAGTATATAATAAAAATACAAAACAATTTGAGTATAAAAAAGTAAGTAGCAATAAAATTTTTGATATAAACAAAACATTAAGAGCTTTTTTTACATATTGCATAAAAGAACATTATACATTAAATAATCCTTGTACTTTGAGCAATATAGAAATTCCAGGAAATGCTGACGGTGAAGAAGATGATACAGACGAAGAAGAAGGCAACAATATTCAAGCTTTTAATGATACAGAATTACAAACAATTATTGACAATTTAAAATATAAACCTAATCAAGACAATACTTTTAAAGTTATGCTATTATTAGATATTGTTACAGGTTTAAGGTCTGGCGAATTACGAGGACTAAAGAAAAAGTTTGTAGAACAAAATATAGTAAAAATTAGAAATACACTAAAAAGAATTAAGGTTTTTGAAACCCCTTCAAAATATCACTATGAAACAAAATTGATAAAACCAAAATCGGACTCCAGTATTAGAAATGTAAATTTTCCAACTGACTTTTCTCTAATTATGGAACAGTATCTTCAAGAACAAGAATTAAAGTGGAAAAATAATGGTCTTAAATTTGATGATGACTCGCTAATATTTACTACAAAAAATTGTACACCTATTGAAGTTAGCAATTTTAGAAGAGCTTGGCAACGATTTTTGAAAAGAGTAAATATAGAATATAAAAAGTTCCACTCAATTAGAGATACTTATGCAACTAAACTTATAAGACTAGGTGCAAATATTACTACTGTAAAGGAATTACTAGGACATTCAAGCATTACTATCACAGAAAAATATTATGTATTTGTTTTTCCAGAAGATAGAGCAGAAACCGCAAATTTATTAAATAATTTGATTTTACCAGAAACACATAATAATATTTCGCTAGAAAACAATTTACCAAAAGAAGTTTATATGTTTCCAATGCAAGTTTATTATAAATTATTGCAATTTTTCTTAACCAACTGAATCTAATGGGGTAAAAATGGGGTAAATTTAAAAATACTGTAAGATTTCATTTTTTGAAACCTTACAGTATCAATGGTTTTGGTTGCGGGGGTAAGACTCGAACTTACGACCTTCGGGTTATGAGTAATTCTCTGTAAGTATTGGTTTACAAAGCTTTCGTCAGTTTTTATTGGTATATTTGGTGTGCCCAATTTTTGCATTTTGTAAATTTATGTGATTTTTGGTTCATTTAGGTAAAGAGTGTGCCCAAATTGAGCCCAACAAAATAAATTTATGGAGGTTTTGATTATGAATAATTTTAGGGAAGTAAATGATGATATTTTAAAGGATTGGTTAGAATTTAGAGAAGATAAAATTTTTACTACTAATTCTGCGAAAGATAAAGAGAGCTACCTTTATTTTGATGAACTTTCTGATAATATTTTAGCAAATGTTTCTGAAGAAAATAAGAAGTATGCCCAAGAACAGTTGGACCAGCTTTATGATAATTTTATTGATTATCTTGAGTATTGGAATGAGAAATATTATAGAAATGGATTTTGTGATGGAGTGGTAATAATTAATAATACTTTAAACTCATAAAATAAGAGCCTCACCTACCAGCACAGACAGAGTCTGTGTTGGTGGATGCTCGAGACCCCTATTATTTGCGCAATAAAAAATACTGTATTAGTACTATTTTCTGTATTAATACAGTATCTTTTTATTGATTTTTTATCGTATTTTTGCTATAGTATATATACTTTACTTTCCTTATCAAGCATTTTTTATACTCTAAACTACTTTAAATGAGGTGATTGTAAATGAGCCTTTATGATATTTTGAATTCTGTGGATTTAGTTCTTGAAAGAAATGTAAAATCTTATGGTAATTCATTTATTGATAAATTTATAGATGAATTAAAGTATTATTTTTTTATGAAGCAGCCTAATTCTAAAAATTTAAGTTTTGATGAATTGCCTAAAGATACTGTTTTTTATGTTGATTATATTGAGGAAGGTTATGCTTCTTGCCTTGATACAAATCAAAAATTTTCAGAAAAGTATGAAATTCCACAATCTCTCTTAGATGATTCTATAAAATGTGGCGGTACTTATATTCAATTTGATGGTAAGCAATATGTAAATGTTAAGAAGCCAAAGAGATATACTCTATAGCATTAAAAAATGAACATATATTATATATGCTCAATTGTATTATGATACTAATTACTTTTTCATTTTACATTTCTGTACAAATTTTCACAATTAAGGAGGTGATATTATTTTATGGATTTAGATGATATTTTATTTAACACTTGTCATTGTTTTAATCATATTACTAATAGTCTTGATAAATCTCTTCATAAAAATAAACCTGAATTCGAAAATAGTTTTGTTGATAACTTTTTACACGAATTAAATGATTTTTTCTATAAAGAATGTAATCTTTTACGATTAAAGAACCTTTCTAAAGACACTATTTTTCATATTACTGAGGATACTGATGATTATATAATAGGCGTTGTAGATAAAGATAAATTTGATTTACCAAAAAATAATGGTTGCATTGCTAATGATACTTTTTTTATTCCAAAAGACATTTGTGATTTTTCAAACGATGAATCTCTATTTAAAGATATTGATTATAAACACCAAGAAACTTATTATAAGAATTGTTTGCAACTTAAGGACGGTGTTTATAAGGTTGTTGATAAAAATGGAAATATTATTACCAATTAAACTGAAAAAAGAGCATATCTAAAATATACTCTTAATCCCAACTTACTTGCTCCATTTAAGTTTAAGTCTTTTAATATTATTACATCATTTGTTATACCATCACTTGTTATCCATATTGTTCCATCTGTATCTGTTATATATACTTGATTTCCATTAATCTTCAGTCTATCTATAATATCCTTGCTTGGCATATTATTATATCTGCCATTTTGAACTGAAATTATTGAAATCTCTGGTAATACTTTGTCAATAAATCCTTTTGTTGAACTTGTTTCTGATCCGTGATGCCCAACTTTCAATACATCAATATCTTCTAATGAATCTTCTTGTAGTAATTTAGTCTCTACTTCTTTCTCTGCATCTCCCATAAACAGATATTTTTGTGTTCCATATTCTAATTGCAATACAATTGATGCATTATTTTGATTTAATGGTTCTTTATTATCTACATATAAAACTTCAAGTATAAAATTACTACTTAAAATAATTTTATCATTTTCACTGACTGTCTCTACAGATAATTTTTTACTATTAATACTATTTGTTACTTTCTTATAAAAGTTTGCATCTTCAGTTACATTATAAGGCATATAAATTTTTTCTACTGATATATTATCTACTATATCTGCCATTCCACCTATATGATCTTCATGTATATGTGTTCCAATTACACAATCAATTTTATTTATTTCCTTTGCTTTTAAAAACTCTACTATTTTTTCTCCATCAGAATCATTGCCTGTATCAATTAATATTGCTTTATCCTCATATAGAATTAGTGAACTATCTGCTTGACCTACATTAAAGAAAAATATATTTAATTTTGATTTATCTATATTTATGTTGCTATATATGTCATTATTTTCATTATGCTTACTATTCGAAAATTGAACATATATAGCACATATTATGATAATTAAAATAAGTGTTATTCCTAATATTACCTTTAATTTATTATTGCTATTTTGTTTCATACTTTACCTCTTACTTTATCTTTTTATAATAGCATTATATATTTCATCAAATAAAGCAGTTCTTTTTGAATACTTAGAACTATTGCAATTATTTTACTTTTTTATAAATCTAAACTATTCTTATTTAATAAAAACTCTTGAATACCAATTATTAAAATTCCTTTCTCATTTCTCCATAATTTTATATCATCTTTAACAACAATAATTTTTTTGAAACTATCCCCTATATTATTTAACGATTTGGATTCTTGTTCATTTTTATCTCGTGTATCTATATTTAAAGCAGATTGTATATAATATCGCTTACTGCCTTGATTACATACAAAATCTACTTCTAATTGTTTTCTTTCTCCACCTTCTCTTATTTCTACAACTCCTATATCAACATTATACCCTCTTACAATTAACTCATTATAAATAACATTTTCCATTAAATGATTTTCTTCTTGTTGTCTAAAATTAAGTCTTGCATTCCTTAATCCTATATCTGCAAAATAATATTTTTGTGGTGTTGTAATGTATTTTTTTCCTTTAACATCATATCTTTCTACTTTTTCTAATAAAAAAGAATCTAAAAGGTAATCTAAATATGAAATAATTGTATTTTTTGATATTCCTGTAATTCCATTGCTTATAAAGGTATTATAAAGTTTTTGTGGATTTGTTAATGAACCAACTGATGATGATAACATATTTAATAGAGTCTCTAGTATATCATCTTTTTCTATTTTATTTCTCTCCACTATATCCCTTATATATGTTAAATTAAATAGTGTATTTAAATAGTTAGTTTTTTGTTCTTCTGAAATATTATCTAAAATTTGTGGCATTCCGCCATATGTTATATATTCTTTCCAAGCATTTTGCTTTTCACCTTCGTAGGCATTATAAAATTCTGAAAATGATAAAGGAAATATTCTAATTTCATCTCCTCTTCCCCTAAATTCAGTTATTATATCTGATGATAAAAATTTAGAATTGCTTCCAGTTACATAGACATCTAAATTTCTTCTATGCAAAAATCCATTTAATACTGCTTCAAAATTAGTTACCTTTTGTATTTCATCTATTAAAACATAGTGCATTTCATTATCTACAGTATGCTCATCAACATATTTATCTAATTCCTCTGGTTCTAAATATTTCATATTTTTTATATCATCTAGGTCTAATTTTATAATATGATTTTCTTTTACTCCATCACTAATTAGGTAATCCTTAAATATTGGGTCTAATATAAATGATTTTCCGCATCTTCTTATACCCGTTAAAATCTTAATCATTCCATTTTCTCTTCTTGAAATTAGTTTATTTAAATATTCATTTCTTTCTATTATCTTCATAGAATTTTACCTCTTCCCCATTTATTGAATATTTTAGCCATTTATGTCATTAATGTTCAATAGTATTATACTACAATAAATTTAATATTTCAATAATTTAATTGAACTTTTTTGACATATATGTCATTTTTGTTTTGTCAATAATATTATATGAAGTTTTATTGCTTATATACATCAATATTTTATCATTGACCAAATTATTTACTATTTTTCTCTTAAATCATGAATTTATTATTTAAAAATTTGTGTTTTTTTATTGTTCGGTATGTTATTTTTGTGTTTTCTTTTGAATTTTATTGTCTCTTCGGGTTATGAGCGACGATTGAACGTTTTTTGTGAAGTTGTGAAAATTAGAGTTTTTGTTGGTATTTATATATTTACAAGAGTTTTAGTTTATGGAACATTTGTGTCTTTTTAGGGCATTTTTGGAGAGGATTTTACCCAATTTTTACCCAATGGGTACAGGACGAATGTTTGTTGTGTATTGGCTCTTGTGGGTGCGTTTTTGAAAATGAAAAATTTTAATTTTGGAGGTAGATTTTTATGAGTAATTTAAGAGAAGTTAATGATGATATTTTGAAAGATTGGTTGGATTTTAGAGAGGATACTATTGCTAGTCTTACTTGTGCAGAGGATAAAAAGCATTTTATTTGTTTTGAGGAGATTAGTGAAAAGATTTTGAGGAATGTTCCTGAACAAAATAAGAAATATGTTGAGAAACAACTGAAACAGCTTGATGATAATTTCTTTGATTATATTTGCTATTGGAATGAAAAGTATTATAGGAATGGATTTTGTGATGGAGTGCAGTTGATTGGTGCTAGTTTGCATATATAGCTAAAAATGGGAATTATGAGATTTTATATATTTCTCATAATTCCCATTTAATATATTTTGATTTATAGTTCTAATATCTACAACATTTTTTATATTTTTTTCCACTACCACAAGGACATTTTTCATTTACTCCTATGTTTTTATAAAAAATGCTATTTACCCTTGTCTTCATTCCTTTATTATAATTTTTTCTTCTAATTAATTGAAAAATTAAATCTTGAATAATAACCATATACTGCATTAGTTGTATACATTCTATTGCCATTTTCATCAAATATTTATTTTCTATTATTTCTTGTTTCTTTTCGTTTGGTTTATATGTAATAATTTGTGTAATACCATTAAAATCGTATTGATTATGTCCTATAGCATTTCTTAATTTATTATCTATAGGAAACTTTATTAGTGAGGAAAAAAACTCTGTTTCTGAAATTTTTTTTAATTTATTTCCTTTTGATTCTTTTAAAAAATTCTCTAGATTCTGTTCGTCATCAAATTCATTATAATCATTTCTATACTTAATATTATCTAAACACATTGGAATATGTATATAAGATAATATCTTTTCATAGGCATCAATATAAAATGTTTTTATGTCTTCGAAAGAACAGGTAGAAATCCCTTGTTCCATATAATTTAACGTTCTATATTGCATAGCTGATATAGCTGGCAATATGTTAGGCAAAATTCCCATAAATGCAAATAGCATATCTAAAATTTCATTATAAGACTTTTCTAAAAAATTTTCTTTATCTAAAAATAGTAATAGCTGATTATACTGTTCCATATCAATTATACTAATTTCCTTATTAATACTCATAATGTAATTCCTCAATTGCTTATTTACAAAAATATAGTGCATTAATTCTAAAAATCTATAATGAACTGCTCTATGAATTTCTATATCATCATTCATTAAATATTCTTGATTATATACTTCTTCATTTAATAACTTAGGTATAAATTCATTTTTACTATTTTTAAATAAACTAAAAACTGTTTTTGTATCATTCCATTTCTGTAATTCTTTCTCTAGACTCATAATATTGTTTACGAGTTTATCTCTATTTTTTAATCCAACTTGTAAAATCGCATTCATCCCTGGCATTTTACATCCATAATGCATCCAATCTTTGCTGCTACATTCTTCTACTTTATTACATGGTAAATCTCCAGAAGCTTCAGCAAAATAGTCTGGTTTTCCATCAGAAACCAAATCAACACTTTCGAAATCTGCATGGTACGTTATATTCTCATTATCTACTGTCATATTTCCACTAATAATACTTTTGCACTTTCCACAATGAATTCTAATTGGAAAATTACTTACATATCCTATTGGTATTCTGATTCTTGTTAAATTATTGCATATTCTACATTTTACAATATAATTAGCATTCACTGTTTCATTCTCCTTTCTAATTTTTATTCTTCTTAGATATTTCTGGGATGTATTGTCCACTATATTTGTTTTGTCAAAATTTCAAAAGAGATTCTAGCTATACTACTAATTTATTATTCCTTAACATTTTATACACCCGTAAATATGTTTTAATTAAATCATCAAATAACTCTATTTCACTCTTTTTATTAAATTTATTCCTATGTTTTTTATTTTATTTGCAAAAATTTGATTAATATTATTAATTTAACTATCTACTTTCATAAATATTTTGCTTAATATATCTTATTTATACCACTCATCTTTTATTGACTGAATATCTAAATCTTTCCATTCCTCTTTCCATAATTCAAAATAAGGAATATCACTTGAAGAAGGTTTATTTTCACATTCGTCAATTTGAACCATTGATGGTACAATAATGGAATCTCCTATTAGTAAACTTTCACCCGCTTTTAGAGTTGGCATTTTGTTTATTAATCCTCCATATGTATCAGGTAATAATTTTTTCACATAATTCTGATCTGTAGGATTAGTTAGTCTCATAGCTATAAAATTATTACATTGTGAAAATATCGTCTCAGATATTTCTGATGGTCTTTGACTTGCTAATAACATAGATACTCCATATTTTCTTCCTTCTTTTGCTATTCTTTCAATTGATTGCTTAGAAGCTCTATATTTTGAAAGATCACTATTTGGAACATATTTATGAGCTTCTTCGTATACCAATAATATTGGAACATCATTGTTTACATTTTCATTCGGATTTTTCTTACATCTAAGTCTCTTATAATAATAACCATATTCAAATAAAATTCTTGATATTAGAGATACTGTTATACTCAATACTTCAAATGGAATACCACTTAAATCTATAATTGTTACATTTGATTTATTGCTATCATAACTTATTAGTTGCTTTAATGTTTCTTCAAAAGTTATTTTTTTAGATCTATCACCTAATAAAAACTCTAACCTTTTGTCATTAATTTTATTTTCCAATCTACTCACAAAATTTGAAAGTTTCCCATTTAAAGGACCTGCTTTCATTGTATCTCTTGCTCCTGGAACCATTTCTTCATTTTTATCTTTTGCATCTTTTAATATGTCGTTTATTTCAAAGAATAAAGGTGAATCGAAATGAATTTTATCTTTTTCTTTATCACTACCATCAAAATATTTTTTTCTATTTGAAACCACTGACTCTTTAAAAACATTACGTTGGTTATGATCATTTGCTTCTGTATCTATAAATAATTCCTGTAACTCGTCGCTATTTAATAACCAATATGGTAAAATCAAATTATCTATATCGATACAATTTGCATTTGGAAATGCAGATTTATATTCTGAATGAATATCAAATATCACAATATGTGAATTATTTAGTCCATTATATCCATTATCTTTACTATTTATTGCTTCTTGGACTATTTTAGCAACAGTATGAGATTTTCCAGATCCTGTAGAACCCACTATTGCAATATGTTTATTAAAGAACTTATTACCATCTACTGGTACATTAATAGTATTGTCAGTAGACAACTTTGCAAAGACAAACTTCTTGTTCTTCTCTATTGAATCCATAAATATCTTTTCAATTTCTTCCCTTTTGGCAGGCTCTACCCTTTTAGGAGGTATTGCAATAGTATCTCCTCCCCTTTGAAATTTCCCATCAATAATTAATCCTAAAGGTGTTGCTTCAATAATATATTTCTTTTTTTCATCTTCTTTTACCTCAATTGAAAAATTCTCTATTATGGCTATTAACACTGCATTTTCATTATCTAACACTCTTAAATATGAGCCAACTTTTAAACTTTCATTAGCTAACGAAAAATTTTCCAAATCATCTACTGATATTTTTATTTTATCTGGAAAAACTCCAATAACTTCCGCATTAATATTTTCTTCCATTTTAAACTTCTCCTTATCTATATCATATTTTCTACGTCTAAAGTACTTGTTATTTTAATCTCTACACATTTATCTATTTTACTTTGATAAAATGATTTTTCTAAATAAAATTCATAGACTTCTTTTGTTTTATCTATTTGCTTGATAGACTTATCTAACTCTTTAATATTATTAACGATTTTAAATTCTATTTTGTTCTCTTTATCAGCTTGTCTTATTAGAGATTGCACACAAAAATCAGCATCTTTAAAATCATATCCATCAATAAAATTGTGTCTTTCAAGTTGTATGTTAGTTTTTATCTTTTTTAATCTACTTTCCGTTACTCCATACAGCAATATATATGGACAATAAGGCTTATCATTTCTCTTAGAAATATTACACCATTTTTTGCTTATTTGATAAACTAATCCTTTAATCTCTTCATCGCTTATAAATTGATCACATTCTATTAGAAAAAATCTCTCATAAGGCGATATATTAAGAGTAGAAAAATATGTTTTTTTAATAAGTCTACAATACTTTTCTATTCCCTGCTTATGTATATATAAGCTATTGAAAACTTTTTCTTTGTTATTTTTTAGCATTGTTACAAATTGATTCGGAGTAATTTTTCTTTTTTGTATATTTGAATTTGTTGCTATTAGTTTAACAATTGCTAATGCATTACTATAATAATATTGAGAAAGTTCATCATCACAATTATATATTTTTCGAATTAAAGTTTTTATTCTTTTTTCTTGTTGTTCATAACTGTCTGCTGAGATATTAATTTTTAATTTACCTTTGAATTTCTCTATTTCTGCATCACTTATATTTAATTCTTCAAAAACTTTATGTTTTATATTATCTTTTTTATAAGTCAAAAAATTCTTTTTTAAGAACTCTATATTAAAATTATCAGGTAATTTTTCTTGTCCACACTTATAATGACCATAAATATAGTATTGAAAATTTCTCTGCTTATTTTCAGAATAGTGCTTAAACATTTCTATAATAGGCTTTTTTATAACTGAGTGTTGGTATTCTGTTTTATCATAATATTTACACTGAATAGCTTTTTTTGAATCTATATCTTCAATATCTATGTCTTCTATTCCTTCTAAATAAATATATGTATCTTTATTTTTTTCTTCTAGTAATTTTAATATAAAATAATCAAATTGGTAATAATACCCTTTTATAGTATCTATTGCTTCTCTATTTTGTGGCATTTTTTCCTCCTTATATAACATTATAAATTATTATATTTGCAAAGTTTGTCGAATTTTGTATTTTTATATCAAAATATACAAAAAGAGAAATAAAATTATTTCTCTTTAGTAGTACTTATAATTATCTTGCATTCTTAGCTCTGTCCAATCTACGATTTTTCATCTTGTTCCACATATTCCTGAAATGTTGACATGTCTCATAATCTATTTTCATATATTTAATTAAAACCTGTTCATCAACTTCATCTAATATTGTATTAATATCTGCTTCCTGACGCATCTGTTTATCTATGAATTTCACTAATTTATGAACAATTTTCTGATCCATTTGTGATAAATCTGGAAGCATTATTTTTCCCATTTCACCAGGTAATATTTCTAGTACTCCACCCCCATAACTTCTACCACATATTTCAGTAAATGCAAAAGATATACTATTATAATATGACAATAGAACTTTTTCTTTATCTATATTATCGTAAAATTTTATTCTATGCATCGTATCAGTAGAAACAGCATTGCATTTATTAATTACAAATTTAGGATATATATTATTTCTTCTTAAAAAGAATGCATCTGGTACCCAAACAGATGGTATTATATACCATTTATCTCTTATTGAGCATTTATATCCTTCATTTACTTTATTATCTAAACCATATTTTATATAGGCTTTATTTTTATTAGAATATTTATTATAATCACTATTTGGAAAACATACTAATTTTGCTTTTTTCCCTGATTTTATATTATTTTGTAAGTCATTTTCAGTAAAAAATATACTTTCAGCATGGGAACTTCTACCAATTAGAGGTAAACACACACCATCCAATTCATATTTTTTTGAAGTAGCATCATCAATCGAGAAATAGTCATTATTACCTGTTGTAATACCTATATTAATAATTCCAAAATCAGAAAACTTTTTAAAATACTTATTTTTCTTAATTTGTTCAATTAATTCATTTTCCTTATTCGAAATAAAATATTTAAGCCACTTATCCTTAGAAGGATTCATTTTTTGATACCCCACTTCATTATATTCAAAGTTTTCCAAGTCATCTAAATCATTTAATTCTATTATTCTTATTCCTTCCTTCTTGTTTCCTTTTTCTGCAATAAAAATTAATGTTTCTTGCTCTATATCAGGAAATATTATAGAATTAAAAGTTATTAATGTTATCTTTGATAATACTTCTGATAAATACATTCTTAATTCTTCTGCATAGGCAACTTGCAATATTTCTGCTGGTATAACAAAAGCAATCTTTCCATTTTCGGATAGTAAATTTACACAAGCTACTAAAAAACATACCCATGCATTAATTAATTTATTTGATTTCATTCCAACTTCTTTTAATATTTCTGATTGATTAATTCTTTGCTCTTCTTTTAGATATTGATATCTTATGTAAGGAGGATTTCCTATTATTAGATCGTATTTCTTGTTCTTATTCTTTTGATAATATTCTAAAAAATCTTTATGTTTTATCTTTACTTTTTTGACATCTTTAAATTTATTTCTACAAATAGTCCAAGATTCTTTATTGTATTCTACTCCAACTATTTCTCTTATATTATCTATCATATTATTATCGCATAATGCTTCTATAAATACTCCTTCCCCACAACTAGGTTCAAGTATTCGTGATACATTATTTTCTTTGTATAAATTACATATAAATGATGCTAATTTATAAGGAGTATAGTAAACTCCATTTATTTTTTTATCTGTACACTCTTTTTTCATTTTCATTGTATCTATTAAATCTCCAATAAATATACTTTTTTTATTAATTCTTCTATTTCTAATTTTATATCTAGTCTTTTGCTTTCTAGTAGTTTTCTAACTTCTCTGCTTAAATATTCTTCTGTAAGTTTATTATTAATTTCTTGTATTTGTTTTGCTTTTTGTACTACATTATCGTGAAGATTCTTATGATTCAAATTATTAAAGTCTAACTTTACAAATCTTAATTGACTTAATTGAACTTGTCCTCTACTAAAAAATCCACTTTCAAAATCACTTCCTAATACTGACAATATTTTTTCTGTATATGGATGATTTAACCATGCCTGAATATATAGTAAATCATATTTTTGTGCCTCTATAGTGTCTTTCAAGAAAATTGCTACACGACCAGCAGTTCCTCCTGCTTCTATTAGCATATTTTCAGTATCATACATATAAGAAGGATTATATGGCTTACTTAGAACTCCACAAATTAATTTAGGCTTATTAAATGTTCTTAAGTGTTGAACTCTTCCATATTGATACCAATTATTAATATTAGCAGTTATGTTCATTTTTCTTTTACTTAATTTTTCATAATTGTCTGTAAGATATTGAAATGTTCCTCTAAAATATTTATTCATTTCTTCTTCAGTGTAGAGTATCCCTTCTTTATTATAAGGAAAAATTATATATTTGTCAGCATATATGTTATTTTCATATGTTGTTAAACCTTTTATTTTGAAAAATTTTCTTAATATATTTTTCTCAATATAATATGTCTTACCATTGCGTATAATTTTATATTTTTTCTCATCAATTTCGATTAACTCTGACTTATCAAAGATATATACTCCATTTGCACTAGTTTGGATTCCTGCAGTTATATCTACAATGTCAGTAATTGGTATAGTTACATTATCATCTTTTAATTTCTTTGTCATATTGATAAAGTTCTTATCTGTAGATAATATCCATGGTTCAGATGTAATATTAGAAATATCCACATAAATCTTTTTATAATTTTCCGTCCATAATTCAGATACATTTTTTACTTCTGCATATTCAAATTTGCTATTGTTTTTCTTACTAAGAGTTATAATTGCTGAATATGTCGTCTTATCTTCGAATAATTGATTACTTCCAAAATCTATTAAAGACATCAAATAATTATTTTCAGCTATATATTCTCTTAGCTTTCTACCGGCTACTATTTTATAGAATTTATTAGTAACGATATAACTTACATATCCATTATCTTTTATCTTTTTTAGCGCCTGTTCAATAAATAAGTAATATTTATCAAATTGTTTATATGGTGTTTTAAATTTATTTAAATAAATCTCAAATTCAAGTTCTGATAATAAATTATGCATATCCTCTGTACAAACATAAGGCGGATTTCCTATAATTGCATCAAATTTTTCTCCTTTATTTATCAAATTCCAATCAAATGCTTTTATTTTTGTTTCATCCTCTAAAGTAATATTAACGGAATTAATATCTTCTTTTTCAATCAAAGAATTGCCAAATTTAATATTTTCATCTAAATCTGGTAATATTGGTTTTACATCTATTGTTGTAGGTATATTTTCATCTTCTATCAATTTTATAAGTAACGAAAATTTTGATACTTCAACAGCATGAATATCTATATCTATTCCATAAATGCATGATGTCAATATTTTCTTTTTTTCTGTTAAAGGTAATTTATATTGTTCTGGTCCTGTTTTTTCTAAATATTCTATATGGTTTTCCTTATACCACTCAATACAATATTCATTTAAAAAGTTCATAGCTTCTTCTAAAAATATACCCGAACCACAAGAAATATCTGCTATCTTTATTTTTAGTATTTCTTGAGGAGTCTTATTCAAGCATAAAGGTTTAAGGGTATTTTCAACTATATATTTTACTATTTCATCAGGTGTTTTTACAACAGATCTGTTTATACATTCTTCTCGAGTTAATAATACTACCTTATTATCAATGATTTGAAATTCTTCTGTTAGAAACATTTCATACATTTTTCCTAATAAATTAGGTTCTATTATGTTAAAAAGATATGGACTTTGTGGATAATATAACTCATTTATCATTTTCATTATAATATCATTATTTAAATCAAATAAGATATTTTCGTCTTTAAATAACCCAGAATTATATCTTTTATCTGCTTCTTTAAACATTCTATTTAGTTCTTGTTTCAATGTTTTAGTATCTCTTATATTATTCTTTAAACTATGGTATAATGGTAAATTCTTATCTTCACATATCCTTAAAAACACAATTTGATTTATAAATCTTTGTGTTTCATCATTTAGAATCTCTGCATTACTATATTTTTTTTTATTCTGTAAATATAAATGATTTGCTAATTCCACACGCCATTTATTTATTTGTTCTAAAAAATATTCATCAACTGAAAGTTTAGTTCTTGTATCCTTAAAATTTTGATTTGTAAGTTCTTCGAAATGCCCACTATAAATACTGTCTCTAGATATTATTTCTGAGATTTCTTCAAATTTTTCTAAATATTCTTCATAATAATATTTCCTAAATAGTGCTACATTAGCTCCATCATTGATATTTGGCGCATATGTGCATTCATAAATCATTAAGTATTCAAAATTAGTCAATACTACTATTTTGTGTCCTGCATTCCAACCATATCTTCTAGCTTGAAATGACGGTTCTTTTTCCTTTGAGATATCTACAGATGGCTTTTTAGCTTCAACAAAAAATTTGCTTATTCCTCTTAATGTTAATGTATAGTCAGGCTTATCTTTATTATTATCATCAGCAAAATGTTCTACTACAACCTCTTTTTTAGCAGGTGATACACACTTTGTATTTTCTACATCCCATCCGAGTAATTTTAGAAATATATCTATATATTCCAATCTACATTCAAACTCTGGGAATGATTTAGGATTTTCTTTATAATATTTCTTATTATCTCTATATTTGTTAATTAGTTCAAATAATTTGTTTTCATTTTCTTTTGATAGTTGCATTTATATCACCCCTTATATATATATCATATTTTTTTATTTTTTTCCAGTTTTTATTTTTATAAGTTTACTAAACGTTTGTTTTATTGTCAATATGCTTTTTAATTTTTATGAAAAAAATTATCATAAGGATACCCTGCTTCAATGTACAACTCTGTTAATTCCATCTTGTACTTCTCTAATAATTCTATATACTTCTGTTTAAATATATTTTTGCAAATCCACTCAATACATTTACTAGAAATTACAACTTTATTATCAACTAAAAATTTATATTCTTCTAACCCACTATTACACATCTTTTTAATTGCTTTTCTAACAGTGATATCTTCTCTATTAAAATATATAGATAACTGTTTTATATCCATATCTTGATTCCACCAATTTTCATTATGTTCTATTTTTAGCAATTCTTCATATTGTTTAATCCTTAATTTGAAAAAATCTATATCAGCATCTATTAAAGACTTTTCTTTTTGAAAATAGACTTGAGTTAGCCAGTAGTACCCTTCAATCAAAACAAAATATTTTCTACTTCTAATTTTTTCACTTCTCCATCTACAAGTTGGATGTTTTTTTACCATTATATCTATCGCTCTTCTTAAATCTAATTCTGATATTTCTTTACCATTTTTAGTTGTTATCCCCAATACATGTAATCTCTCTAAAATTTTATTGTATGATAAAAAAATACTATCAAAAAATTGCTCTGAATCTACTTTCATTTTTTATTATTTCCTTTCTGTGCAAATATCTTAATGCTAGTTTACGAAGCATTAAGATTTAGAAAAATTTATTTTGCTTGAATATAGGTAATATTTTTTATTACCTAATATTCACCAGCTTGGTGTCTTGACACCGTTTTTGCTGTTTAGGACAAAATGTCCTAATACCCTTTTTGCTCTCCGAGGGACTTCTTTAAGTAAAAATTTTCTTAATTTTTATTTAAAGATTTTCAAAAAAGTTCAAATTTCTAAAATAAAAATTTGAACTTTTTTGCTTTACTTTTATAGCAAAATATACTATAATAAATTTAGGTTTTGGATTAAGTTAGCATTTAGTTTGGTCGCTTGTGCTAGCTTTTTCTTTTTGATTTTCATCATATCTTTTTAGTTCAATTCCATAACACATTTGATATAATTTTTGAATAATTGCGTCCGATAATTCTTTGTCATTACTTTGCTTAAATCTATGTAGTAAGCCTTCTTTATCAAATTTAGTTGTTATGATAATTGGTAACTTATTTTCATTTCTATTTTCTATAATTGTATATAGCTTGTCCAATGCCCAACTGCTTATTTTTTCTGTTCCTAAATCATCTATTACAACCATATCTACATTAGAAAATAATTCTATTAACTCATTTTCTGACTTTGAATTATCTTTAAAAGTTTCCTTTATCATATCTAATAATGATGTTAATCTTCCCATTAAAACTAGTTTATCTTCTTCTATTAATTCATTTAAAATTGATGCTGCTAAATGTGTTTTTCCTACTCCAGAATTCCCAGTAATAATAAGTCCATTTTCTTGTTTGTTTTCAATGCATTTCTTTGTATAATCTTTTGCAATTGCTTCTTCTCTTTTATTAACATCTGTTACTTTAAAATTATTAAAATTATAATCTTTTAGCCTTTTACTAATATAATTTTGAGAATAAAATTGGCTAATCATTTCTCTATAATGTTCTTTCTTTTTCTGCTCTTGAATCCTAAAGTCTATATCTTTCCAATAATCTTTTGATTCTTTACAAGTGCATCTTTCATATTCAATTAATTCTGAAGATACATTAGTGTATAAGTAGTCTAATCCTATTGGCTTTAACTCTTTTCCACAAAATTTGCATTTATTGTGAAAATTCTTTTGACAATTTTCATATTTTGTATTCTCTAAATCCATTATTGTTCTCATTCTCCTTTCTTGTATTTTTTTCTTGTGTATTATCTTCTACCTCGTTATTTTCCGTTATTGTAACGTTACTTTTTTCTTTTTCACTTTTCAATTTTTCACGGTATCTTTGTTGTCTTATTCTATTTTGTTCTTGATATTTTTCAGTTGTTTCAACACTTTGGTATTTATTCCAATTTTTAATTTTGTATGCTCCTTCTTCTATAATTAGCATATTTAATTCTTGAAATTTTTTAATAATTTTCTCCATTTTTTTCTTAGACTTTCCCATAATCTTTGAAAAATTTTCTATTGTCATTGGTGTTTTTTTTCCTATTACTAACTTTCCTTCACTATTACATTCCATAGCAATAGTTATTAGTTGAATCCATACTCTAAAATATGTATCTCCATCAGTTTCTTTTAGTAATATTTGCATTTTCCTGTTTGAAAATATTTTAATTTCTAGTTTTAACCATTGTAAATTATACATATCCTCCTTTCCCCACTTTCCTTACAATCTAACTAATAGATTGTTGTTCCATATTTTCTAAATACTCATCTAGTGCTTGTACTCTAAATAAATATTTTCCACCAACTTTTGAGCATGGTATTTGTTTTCTTCTTACTAATTGATTTACCAACCAATATGAAATTCCTAGATACTCTGATGCTTCTTTCATTGTTAGTGTAGTTCTTTGACCTTTTTGTAATTCCATAGTATCACCTCCAGATTTTTAGCAAATTTGCATTGACTTTTGTTAACATTTGTATTATATTGTGTATAGTTAACTTTGTAAATACTTTATTGTTTATTTTGATAGCAAGTTAACTTTTAATAATTTTATAAGCTGTTAACGGAGGAGTTATGAAAGAAGATAAAGTGAATAGCAATATACACATCTCTATTAATAATGGAGAAGAAATCAAACATATAACTTTATTGTATGGCGATCCAGATCGTAAATTACCTAAAGGTGTTTCAATTTTAGATATTATAAAAGATTGCTTAACTGAAAATGAATATAAAGAATATGAAGAATTATTTACTAAACATTTAAGAACCAAATCTTTTACTAATGAAATAAAAAGAAAGATAGATTATTTAGATATACCTAAAAAATTGCATTACTATGAACTAGGCGAACTTTCAAATTGTCATTTTTTTATAAAAGACCATTTCTCAATTTATGATAGGGGAACAAATTTAATTGATTTTTTAAATACAAATTTCTCTAATTTTGATGAATACTTTGTTTGGTTTACTAAATTTTTTACTTCTTATATAAAATATTTTGAAAAAAGTGATATAGAGAATTTAAAGGTTGATAAGTCTTATAGTTATGACGAAATTGAAAATTTAGGACAAAAATACTTCAAATTAATAAAAAAAGATACCATAAAAGTTCAAAAGATTTACTCTGAATTTGTTGACTACATTTTTAGCAAACATCCTCTTGAAAATTCAAGAACAATGACTAACCAAATGAGATTTTATATTTACTACACCTCACATTTTAAAACACTAAAGCCATATGTTACTGATTTTAAAATAGATGATGCTTTTAATTATAAAATTTTTCCTAAGTATCTTGAAACCAGTGAAGATAAATTATTAGAATTTTTTACAACAGGTCAACATTTTGCAGATGTATATGCTGAAACTAATGCAACAAGCTCTAGTGTTTATACCATACTTTATATTACATTATTTAAATTTGTAGAAGAAAATAATTATATAATAAAAAAGTGTAAAAATTGTAGTAAATACTTTATAACAGATAATCCTCGCATTAATTATTGTAATAATTTATTCAAAGGCAAACAAACTTGCAGGGATATTGGTAATCAAATTGCTCAAAGAGTAAAACAAGAAAATGATAAAGTCTATGGTAAATATCGTAAAATATATTCTAAAAAAGCTATGTTAGTTAAACGTAATCCTGATATAGAAGTTTATAAAAAAGATTATGAGAATTGGAAAAAAGAAGCTAAAAAATTTATGGATGAAATTAGAAGTGAAAAGAAAACTTATGAAGAATTTGATAAGTGGCTAGAAAACAATTGAAAAGTTACACAAATAAATGTGTAACTTTTCAATTGTACAATATTTTAATCATCTAAATTTGTCCTGTTTTTATATTTAATTTCCAATCTTCAAATCCTTTATATATTCCATTTGTTCCAAATATTTCATTAACTATTTTTTCTTTCTCATTTGGATTATTCGTTAAATATTCTTTAATATTGTATAATTGAATTGTAGTTAAAAGACAAATTTCTTGATGTGTTGCATATTTTAACATTTGATTAGGAAAATATTCTTGTCTTTTTTCTAGTTCTTTCTCATTGAAGGCATTTACCAATAGTATTCCTTTAGGTAATATATCATTTTCTATATGATATTCAGATTTCCATTTTACAATTTGTGATGTATGTTTTTCTGTGGCACTTCCAGATACACCTTTTACTTCTACAACTGCTATTTTTTCTTTATATTTAATCACTATATCTTCATCTACCGAATTTGGATCATATTTAATTATTGAAAACCCCATTTCCTTAAAATTTTCAACAGAATTTATTTCTAGTGGTGTTCCTGTCCCTGTGAACATAACTTTTTGATTTTGCAACTCATGTAATTTTGCTTCTTTTTTTTCAATATCAATCATAAGTTTATTTAATTTATCTTTACTTTTTTCTATATCACTAATCATTAATTCTTCATTATGTAATAAATATTTTTTTGAATATAATGGTAAATCGATTTCATTTTGTGAAATAACTGTATTTAAATTAGTTAAATCATTATAATACTTTTTTTCTAAAGCACATTCTTTCTTGTGATCTGTTTTATCAAAGGCTAAATCTGGAGCAAATATCAATAAGCCATTACCTATTTTTTCATAATAAGAAATTACTTTTTTTGTCCCTTTTATTGTCATTAAAATATTTTTATCTTCTACATTTTCATAAGTTGTTCTATATTCTATATAATCAATATACTTATTAAAAATATCAATAATCTTTCTATTAGTAAAAAAAACTGACCTCCCTGTTAAATTTAATGAAGATATTGTTACAGGCAACAATGAACTAGAATGAACATCTTCAACTAAATAAGTCGTTTTAGCATTTCTTCCCGTACCAGAGACAGTTTTATTTCCTGAATAACAATAAACACATTCATCATTACCACCAATAACAATTATATTTTTGCCACTCTCTAAAAATTCTTTTATTTCACTTTTTCTTCTTTCCAAATCTTTCTTTAATCGTGTAGAATCATGATCAGTTATTCGTGGAAGCCCATTAAATTCAGTATGAGATGCATACTCTTCAAATATATTTTTTAAATCTATTAGTAATGCATCATATTCTAATATAGTTTTATCGTTAGACAGAATTATTGTTTCCATATCATTATGATTATATTCTGGATAATATCCTAATAGTCCAAATTTCATTCTTTACCTCCTTGATAAGTCGCATTATATCATATTTTGTCATTAAAAACCAGTTTTCATTAATGTTTTTAGTGCTATAAAATTTTAAGTTTCTTTTTGAAAACTATTGCATTTTGTTAACTATTATTGTATAATAGTTTTGTTAACAATAAAATACATACTCCTCCCACCCATAGGAATACTTGAAAGGAGGTGAATTAAGTAATGGCTGGGAGTATAGAAAAAAGAGGCAAAAATAGTTACAGGCTAACAGTGTCTGAAGGTTTTGACTTAAATGGAAATCCTATGATACACAGAAAAACAGTACACGGAACTAAAAAAGATGCAGAAGTTGAACTAGCGAAATTTGTTACTGAAGTACAAAATGGCTTAGTTGTTGATGGTAAATCTCTTAGATTTTCTGAATTTACAGAAATATGGAAAAGAGATTATGGTTCAAAGGAACTTGCTCCTACTACATACAAGCGTTATTGTAGAATGTTAGAAACAAGACTTTTACCTTACTTTGGTCATTTTTACATTAACAAAATCAAACCAACTGACATTATGAAGTTTTATGATTTACTTGAAAAAGATACTCAGTTAGTTAGAAAAAGTGGTAACAATGGCGAAAAAACTAAAAAGCCTTTATCTGGCAAAACGATTTTAGAACATCACAGATTATTAAGAGCAATGCTTCATAAGGCAGTTTATTGGCAACTTATAGTGGCTAATCCTGCAGAACGTGTTCAAGCACCTAAGGCTAGAAAACCTAAAAGAAGATCTTATGATGATGATCAAACTAAAATACTACTTAAAAATTTAGAACTACTTTCTATTGAAGATACTAAATATAAAGTTGCTATCATTCTAACAATCTTTACTGGCGTTCGTTTAGGCGAGTTAATGGGACTAGAATGGCAAGATGTTGATTTTAAAAATGGAATAATCAGTATTAATCGTTCTAGTCAATATCTATCTGATATGGGAGTTTTTACAAAAACACCTAAAACAGAAAGTTCCATTAGAGAGATTGCAATACCCGAATTTATTATTTCTTTACTTGAGGAATATAAGTTATGGTATGAAGAACAAAAATCCATTTACGGCGAATTGTGGACTAATTCTGATAGGTTATTTGTACAAGCTGATGGCAAACCTATGCATCCTTCTTCAATTAGCAAATGGTTTGTTAGATATGTAAGTACAATTGGATTACCTGTAATTAATTTTCACGGATTAAGACATACAAATGCAAGTTTACTAGTAGCACAGAATGTTGATATAGCTGTTATTTCTGCAAGACTTGGTCATGCACAAATTAGCACTACATTAGATTTTTATGTGCATCCACTACTTTCTCATAATAGAAAAGCTGGATATGCATTAGAAAACTTGTTATTACCAGCAAGGTCTTAATTTAAACTTTTTTCTAATTTTCACAAACGGAAATAAAGCCGTTACAATTTTCACGATATGAAATTAAAAGGCAACTAAATAGAAAAATTTAGATTTCCCATTGCCTTTTATTTTATAAAAAAGTATAAAATTTTAATGATTTTTTATTAGAATTTAAGTAGTTTGAGGTACTTATTTTACCCAACTTTTACCCAATTCTACATAATAGGGCTTAAAAATAGCATTATCGTAAACTGTTTAAAAGCAACAAAAAATCACTAAAACCATTATAGTTCTAGTGATATACGTTTGGTTGCGGGGGTAAGACTCGAACTTACGACCTTCGGGTTATGAGTAATTCTCTGTAAGTATTGATTTACAAGGCTTCTGTCAGTTTTTATTGGTATATTTGGTGTGCCCAAATTGAGCCCAGTTTGCTTAGGCTGTTAAAACTTGTTTGTTACAGCCTAAGTATGCAAAATTTTCGAAGGAAATTTTGTAATTTTTAGATTTATGGAGGTATTGATTATGAATAATTTCAGAGAAGTAAATGATGATATTTTAAAGGATTGGTTAGAATTTAGAGAGGATCAAATCTTTGCTAATAATTCTACAAAAGATAAGGAGCATTACCTTTATTTTGATGAGCTTTCTGATAATATTTTGGCGAATGTTTCTGAAGAAAATAAGAAGTATGTTCAAGTCCAGTTGGACCAGATTTATGATAATTTTATTGATTATCTTGGCTATTGGAATGAGAAATATTATAGGAATGGGTTTTGTGATGGGGTGCAGTTCATTTTTGGATGTTGTAAAGATAATAACATTCCGTTTTAAAGTGCAAATTCTGCACTTTAACGTATCAGAAAGGCGAGATTAATTCTCGCCTTTCTACTATACAACATTATCATTATAAAATTCTTTTTCTTCATCTTGCATTTTATTTTTAAATATCCTTGTAACCTTGTAATATCGTGCTCTTTGTATCATTGCTACTTTAATTGTGCAACTTGTAGTCATATGATAACAATTATATAAAATTTCGCCTAACTCGCTTTTAATTTCATTAAAGTATACTCTATCAAATTCATTTAATAAATTATTAATCTCCATAATATGATCTGTATTATCTATATTTTGTAGTGCTTTTGCAATAAAATTTAAAACTGTTTTTGAATCTAGTAATTTTTGCTTATTTGCACATAATTCTATTATATTTTCTAATAATGTGGTATTTTCAATTGTGTCTATGTTCTCACTATCTTGTTCAATTATATCTTTTAATGTATATTTGTGCATTTTCAGTTCTATGTCTAAGCAATCTTGTACAGTTCCTTTATCACTAAGAATTCTATTTATATCATCAGTAACAGTTCCCAAATTTTTATTATCAAATGATTTTCCTATAAATTTAAATGCTTTATCATAATTAAATCCCTCTAAATCTTTAATATTTCTATTTAGTTCATATATTTTTGATATATAACTAAAATGTTCATCTAGTGCGTCAATTACTGTATTAGGGCTGTTTGCTAATTTTATATTATCCACTAAAAATTGCACATATTCTGTCAAATTGTCATTTTCACTGCAAAAGAATTTTCTATTGTTCCTTAATATACTAAAACTATCTTCATATGTACTCGTATTTAAGTGTTCATTTAACTTTGGTATTAACAGTTTCATTATATTATCTGGTATTTCATCTTTTAAAAGTTTGAACGGCAAAATTGCTCTTTCTGGATAGTTATTATAAGCTGATATAACTGTTTTTAAGTATTCTTCCAACTCGTCATCACTTATATATTCTTTTGCATATATAACCACTTCATATGTATAATTAAAATATATCTTATATGATGAATATGATTTATATTTTTTTATTATCGTATCTTCTATAAATTTAGTAATATATGATGCGTTTTCTTTTATACATAAGTATTTAAATATTTGTTTTTCTCTTGAATATTCCTTAGATGAATTAAATGCAGATAACTCTGTTAATTTTTCAAATATAGTATCTAATATATCTTCATCTAGATATATTACTATATCTTTAAATATTTCATCAAATTTTTCGTTTTCGAATATGGTTTCAGTTATATTAATTAAACTCTTTTCTAAGTACTGTATATTATCTTTGTCTTTAATTAAATTGTTCTTTATAAGTTTTTGGGCTTTCTCTTGCTCTAGATTATCATTTAAATATTGGTCTATATCTTCACTATTTTCGTCATTTATTTCGAATTTTATTTTATTTAATATATCTAAAGCATTCAATTTATCTTGACTCTTAGATGTTACTATTATGTTGGCTATTTCTGTACCTTTATTTACTTCTATATTGTTACATAATTCCTTTGTAAATAGTCTATTTAGCATTTCAAGTAATTTAGTATATTTAAATAGTACCATTATGTCATCTATAGAATCTAATACTTTATCAACTTTTTCTAGTTGTTTGAAATACTCTTCATATTTAGATAGAATATTTTCTGAAAAGTCATTACTTGTGTCCATATATTTACATAGTGTGTTAAATAGTTGATTCCCAAAATATTCTACAAAAATGGTCTGTTCTTTGATATTTACTTTCTCAATAAATATATTAATTTTTTCTGTATTATTTTCTATTACTTTAAAAATAAACTCTTTAAAATTATCCTTTATATTACTTTCTAAGTTATCTTTTTCTTCTAAATATTTATTTATAATTTCTATATTTTTATCTAAATCAATATTTTCTTTTGCACAATCTATATATTTATCTAACAGCTTGTTTATATATTCTTTTTTATTTGCTAATTTTAATATAGAAAATACATTATTTATATTTAATTCTAAAATATCCATTTCTTCTTTAGTATAAGCTAAGTTATATATTTTCTCTGATAGGCTCTCGACAATCATAGCTCTATTTGCTTCTTTTATAATATCAAAAGAATTTATTGTTGTTATTATTCCATTCAATAAATCAGTACCTTCTACATTTTCTAGCTCATATATAATTGAATCTATTATATTGTCGTTTTCTTCAATCATCTTTCTAACAGATTTTGTATTTTTGCTCTCCATAAACGAAATCATACGTCTATTATTTTCATCACCTGTTTTTATGCTTATTTCATCTTGTATTAGATACATAAATGGTGCTATATTATTGACTTGATATTTCTCAGTTTGTTTTAAAAAATTTATTAAAGGCTCATATTCTGGTTTTATTTCTGCATAACTATTTTCTTCATTGCCCTTCTGCTCAAAAAATATTTGTAAATCTTTATCTATTTCATTTATTTTTTTACTTGTTTCATGGAAGTCAACAATTCTTTTTATATAATTGAAGTTTCTAAATAGTACATCATAAAAGTCATTAAAGTCTGATTGTAGAACTGATATCTTCGCTAATTGCAAATCTGATTCTTCACTATCCAAAAAATCTCTTTCAATCTTTCCATTTTGGCTTCTATTGGTCATTAATATTTTATTGTTAACAAATATATTTATAATCTTTTTTACTTGTCTAGGAGTCGTTACATTTTTGTGTATTAATACCTTTCTAATTACTTTTTCTATTCTATCCATTGAGCAATATCTCTCTATAAAGTCTGGTATATTCTCTTTTACTAAGTTTATAGCATATTCTTTTATATCAAAATCTAATAAAGGTGGTATATATATTTTATATTGAAACAACTTATCCAGTATTAGCTCACTTTCTACTGTTTGATGATTACCATCTAATTTTATTGTTCTGTTTTTATCTAATGCCTTTTTCAAAATCGAATCATCAAAAGGAACTATAAAAATACAATTTTCAAATCCTACAAATGCTTTTATTGCATCTAATGCTTCCACTATTTTATCAATACTTAATCTATCTAAATCATCTATTACAGTTATAACTTTCTTTTTATTGTTTTTCCCTATTCTTTTATTTATTGTATCTTCTAAAAATGTTTCATAATCATCTGTTGTTTCTATTGGTATTTTAACTTCAATTTTTTTATCATATCTTTTGATGAATTCTGATAGAGTGACTGTAACAAATGATAGTATTAAAGGAAATATTAGTACTTTCCCCATGTTTCTACAATAACTCAGAAACCATTCTTTCCAAAATCCATCTTTAATTCCATTGAATTGTATAGCTTTATATATTGTAAAAGCTATAATACTTACTATAAATATTGCAAAGCTTATTTTTCCAAATGTTTTCATCATATTTTTAAATCTTGAATCATCTTCTGCATTATCTTGATTTATAATATCTCTATATATTCTTTTAATAGTTTCAAATGTTTTAACTTTTTCACCACTAATACCTTCCCATAATTATTTTAAAAATACATTTTTTAAAGATTCTTTTTCATACTTCCATGCATTTATTTCTTGAACAATATAATTATCAGAATCCATTTTATATTTATTTAACAATAAATTTATTATTGAAGATTTTCCTATTCCCCACTTGCCTATTAATGCTATATTATATGGTGGATTTGTATTTTCAATAATTATTCTTAAATTATCTACTACATCTTTTTGATTAAACTTATCATCGTCTATACTAACTAGTTCGCTATCTTTCAAAAAATATTTTTTAATTCTTTTTCTTTCTTCCATAATATATATCCTTTCGACTTTTATTGTATTAATTGTAATATATAATTTTATCATTTACATTTTGCAAAAATTTATTATATTTTGCCATTTATCATCAAAAAAGCAAAATAATCCTGTAACTATAATTACTCTCATACTTTGCTTCTCCTTTGTAAAATTAATTCTAGATATTCTTCCAATGCTTGTTAAAGCTTTAATTACTAACAAGCTCCTTCATTCTGTTTTCTTCCCATTCCTCATATTTCCTTTTATACTTAGTCTCATTACTTGCTAATACTTCTGTACCATCATCAAAAATAATTAGAATTTTACTAAAATCCTTTCCTCCAAAATGCAGATAGTCTTGTCCACCATCTATGTAACAACTTTCACATTTACAGCTTACTAAGTTATGTCTGTTTTTAGATTCAATTACGTCATTACATAATAAACATTTTATCTTCATATTCAATCTCCAATTACTAATTTTAAATTTGCTAATTTCTTGGCAATATCATAATATTCTACTTTAGACAAAAGCTTTTCTATTGCTTCTTTAAACTTTGTTTGATTCTCTTTCAATTCTTTTTCAGTTATTTTAATCTCTCTTTTTATCTTACTTTCCATCTTTCCATAATAATCTTTATTAATATTTAAAAATGCATATTTATTTGCTTTCTTTAGTTTGCCTTTGTCTGTGTTATTACAAAAATAAATTAAAGTTAATCTTTCTATAATATATTTAAATACTACAAAATCTTGAAAGACATTGTGATCTATTATTTTTTCTTCATATAATATTTCTAAAAATAATATTGGCAAAACCATTATTATTTTTAGATACAACAATACAACATCTACTTTTTCTCTTTCAAAAAATCTTAGTATATTTCTATGAATTGTTGGATGTGCAAATTTGGATAAAATATTGTATATTTTCTTATATTCTTCCTCTATATTTTTATATTTTTTTAGTATTATTTCCCTCAAGTAGCTTTGCGATAAATAATCTTTTTCTTTCCTATTTATTTTTCTTCTTTCAAGATAACGTTCATAACTATCTTCTTTGCAATATTCTTTTCTAACATTGGTATCAATTCTAATTCCAAATAACATCATCATTAATTCAAATGCATTTCTAGTTAAAACTATTCCATCTAGTAATCTATTATTCTCTACCAGTTTGTAGGCACGTTTATATGTATCTATACAATCATTGAATAATTCAATTTCATTAAAATTATTTATCTTGTTCTTAGCCCTCTGTAATTTGCTTATAAAAATATTATTTATATCGCCAAAAATATTTTTTATCTCGTTATCCATTTATCCTACCATCTCTTTACACTTTAATTCTGCTTGCTTAATAACTGTTTGAACTGCTTTTTCGCTTTTGTTTGGTGGATAATCATACTTAATCAAAAGTTTCTTTATTTCAATTCTCATTCTTGCTCTTGCATCTTTTCTTACATCCCAATCTATTGTCATATTTTTGTTTACAGTTTCTACAAGTTCTTTTGCTATTTGAACTAATATTTCATCTTGCATTAATTCTTTTACTTCTGGGTCATCTCCAAGTGCATCAAAAAATGCTTTTTCTTCTGGTGATAAATCATATTCATTTCCTGCCTTTAGTTCTTCTTCTATTTCATTCTTTAAGTTTATCATTTCTTGTATGATTTTTTCTATGTCTTCTACACTTGTTCTTTCATTATAAGCTGCAGCAATTTTTTGAAATTTAGTCGAAAACTTCTCCATTAATACTACATTTTGTTTGCCCACTTGTTCTACATATTCTTTTAATACTCGATTTAATACTTCTACTGCAATATTTTTCTTTTGCATTTTAGCAATTTTATTTAATATTTCGTTGCTTAACAACGCTAGTCTATTGCTATTATGTATTTCTCCTATTTGTAACATTTCGTCGTCTTGTATAGCTCTTTCTAACATTTTAGCTACATTTTCATTTATTTCCTTAACGTCTATCTTTTCTCCACTCAATTTTGAAATGAATGATCTTACTGAAATGAAAAATAATATTTCGTCTTTCATTTCTTGTGACAAAGCACCTGTGCATAGAGAATATAGGCTTTTAACATCATAACTATATTTCATAAATGCCTTTTTGGTTGTTTCTGTTTTTAATACCCAGTTTGCTCCTGCCATAATGATTTCATATTTATCACTATCCGTAGTTGTTGCAAAATGCCCATAATGGAAACCTTTAAATAAATCTCTAATGAGTTCCACTTTATCATTCAATACTTTTACAAGTTCACTGTTATCTACTATTTTACCTTGGTCACGCTTTGTATATGTTTTTAGTGCATCTAATAACCATCTTTTTAAGCCTATATAGTCTACTATAAGTCCACCTGTTTTATCTTTATATACTCTATTTACTCTTGCAATTGCTTGCATCAAATTATGTGCTTTCATAGGCTTGTCTATATACATTGTTCCTAAACTTGGTACATCAAATCCTGTTAGCCACATATCTACTACAATTGCTATTTTAAATTCTGAATCCATATCTTTAAAATCTACTTCTAATTGCTTTTTGTCTTTTTTGGAACCTATGGCCTTTTGCATTTCCTCATCATCTTTATTATTTGATGTTATTACCATGTTAACTTTATTTTTCCATTCTGGTTTTAGTTCTATGAATTTATTGTACATTATATAAGCAGATTGCCTTGAATAAGCAACAATCATTGCTTTATTAGCAACTGAATTCTGTATTTCCTGATAATGTTTTATAATATCTTCTACTATCATTTGAAGTCTATCTGGATCTTCTATAATTTGCTTCATAGTTGCCATTGCTTTTTTAGATTCTACTATTTTATATTCTTCTACATCTTCTTCAGTTTCCAAGTATGTATAGTAGTCGTCAATTTCATCTAAGATTTTTTGATTTAGTCCTACTCTTGCCATTCTTGATTCATACATAATTGGAACCGTTGCTCCATCCATGATTGCTTGTGTCATATCATATGTATCAATTATCTCTCCAAATATATTGGTTGTAGATTTTTCTTTTGTTTCAACTGGTGTTCCTGTAAATCCAATATATGTAGCATTAGGAAATGCATCATGTAAATATTTTGCTGTTCCATATTTTTTGTATGCTTTCATTTTTTCTTTGTCTAGTTTAATGATTGCATCTAGTCCATAATGACTTCTATGTGCTTCATCAACTAAAACCAAAATGTCGTCTCTATTACTAAATATGCCTGTTTCTTCTTCAAACTTTTGCAATGTAGTGAAGAATATTCCTCCAGACATTCTTCCTTCTAGCTTATCATTTAAGTCTTGCCTATTTTCAATCTGTACTGGCTCTTGTTTTAAATATTCTGAACACTTTGCAAATGTGGTAAATAGTTGATTGTCTAAATCATTTCTATCTGTTACAACTACAATGCTTGGATTTTGCAATAATTTAATCATATTTCCAGTATAGAATACCATTGAAAAGCTCTTTCCGCTTCCTTGTGTATGCCATAATAAACCTGCTTTTCCTGTTTTCTTATCTATTGCTTTTTCTGTACTGTTAATTGCTTTTTTTACACCAAAGTATTGATGATATGCTGATAATATTTTGCTATTCTCACTCCATAATATAAAATTTGAAATGATGTCTAGCAACCTATCTTTCCTAAGCATACCATTAAATAATGTTTGATGTGTTGGCATATTTTCTTTTACTTCATCAGTATCTTCTACTTTTTTCCATTCAGAAAATCTACTCCATGGACTTGTTATAGTTCCGCTTCTTGCTTGTACTCCATCACTTACTATTATGAATTGATTGTAATAAAATAAGCTTGGTATGTGAACCTCTTGGTATCCTTTTAATTGGTTGTATCCATCTTCTAGTTTTACTTCTTCCCTTACTGTTGATTTTAGTTCTATTATAACTAGAGGCAAACCGTTTACAAATAAAATAATATCTGGTCTTTTTTCACTATGTTCAATGATTGTATATTGGTTAATTGCTTTGAATGTATTGTTTTGGATATTATTAAAGTCAAGTATTTTTACTGTTTTATATTTTGTTTCTCCATTTTCTTGAATAGGCACAGAAATTCCTTCTAGTAAGTATTTTGTAAATTGTTTATTATTTAGTATTATATTATTATGGTCTAAGTTTCTGATTAGTCTTACCGTTTCTTGTATCTGCTCAGTCTTGATGTTTTTATTTATTTTCTCTATTGCTTGTACTAAATCTTCTTCTAACATTATTTTAGAAAAGTCTGTTCTATTCATTTCATATCCATTTATACATTCATATCCTAGATTTTGTAGCATTTCTATTGTTACTTTTTCTAGTGTTTGTTCATCAAACATAATTGCCCCCTAAATTAGTTTTTTTCTCTCTTCCATTATCTTTTTTATTTCTATACTTCTAATTGCATGAATAATCATTAGATAACACTTATCATACCATTCTATTTTTTCTTTATCTGTCATTGTATTAAATGGCTCCTTTTCAGTTTCATGGTTAATCCCCATATTATTTACTATTGTTTCAATACAATTCTTCAGTTCATTATTTATATTTTTCTTAATGAATTTATTATCCTTATCCATATAGAGGTCCAATGATTTAAGTATTCTCTTCTTTTCTTTTATGTCCTTGCTTATTCTAAAATCATTATACTCTAATAATAATTTTGTTATGTCTTCTGGTACTTTTTCTAATATTGAATCAGCATTTGCATCTCTTTTAGTAATTATTACTTTATCTTCTAATTCCTCCATTTTATAATTCATTTTTTCTAGAATTCTTGGTACATTCTCAATAGCAGCTGCTGTTATTGGCATTAATTCTATTTTATCACTGTAACATAAAAGCTTAGCCATATTTAATATAAACTCTAAATACAATAAAAATTTATTTTCATCATTATAATCTTCATTTTCAAGAAAAATTTCATCAATTCCTATAAAATCCAAATAATCATATACATTTAAAAAAGTATCTCTGTATTGCCATTCTAAAAATACTGTATTATTTATCCCATCCATGAAGCTTCCATACTCTCTTAAATTGTATTGGTTCTTATATTTTACTGCATATCCTTCTCCTTGAAACGCCTGTAATAACTTTTCAAATTCATTATTTATATCCAATCTATTTTCTAGTTCAAAAATACTCTTCATCTTTTCCATTTTACTCCTACATATTTATAAATAACTATTTGTATGACTAAATCTCAATTCTATTTAGGTCAATTTCGCCATTCATTAATTTTGGTAATAGTGTATCTCGTAGTTTCTCTAAGTCTTGGTTTTCTTTTTGATTTCTAAACATCATTTCATATAAAGGAATGGCAAATTCATTATATTTATTAAGAACTCTTTTATCTGGTATAATTATTTTTGTTTCACAAATACCTTTTGTAGAAAGATTTACTTGAACACCACTATTAGCTCTACTTCTTATATCTTTCAAAAAATATTCTAAATTACTCATCGTATATACATAAGGATAATCAGTAATCTCCTTTTTACAACGAATTAAACCAACACGCTGATTCACAATATATTCATCATTTACATTCATTAAAGCAGTATGACCTAATAAAGGAGAAGTGCTATTTTTCATATCTGTCATGCACATTAGAATATCCCCTTTTTGGAGAATAAATTTCTCTAATCCTTTTGCTTTTTCTTTATAAAACCAACTCTTTGTCTTTTTTTCATTTATTCCACCAGATAGATTTATATTTCCTTGCTTAAATACTTTATATGTTTCTTTTTCCTCATTATCTAATAAATCATTTGATTTAAAACCATATCCATTTGAGAAATCAATAACATCTTGAAATAATCCTATTCTCCAATTTTCTGGTATTTCCCCTAGTTCTGATTCAATCATTTTTCCACCAGAAGATTTATATGGTTGATTACTTTCATTTGGATAGTCATATTCACAAAACCACTTGGTGAAAATTTTATTAAGTAAGCTCTGCAAATTATCATTTATCTGAGTATTTAATTCTATTTTTTTATCAATACTCGACAAAATTTTCCCAATTTTAGTCTGTTCTTCATAATTAGGTATTAACATTTCAGTATTTTTTACTACATCTAATTGTACTCTTTGTCTCCCTGATGTACCATTCATAGATTTAATTGCAATTTCTCTGAATTTCGGACTTATTGCAAGATAAAAAATAAAATCTTCATCTGAAATATTCTTTTTACTTCTCATAACAATATATTCAGTAGATCCAAATCCAACTTCATTTTCATCTAATATTGTAACTTTCGATGTTTTTCCATTTTCTAAACACGGAGTTATTCTTGCTAATAAAGTGTCACCATTCCTAAACTTCATCCCTCCACCATATTCTTCATATTCGAATGATGTTATATTTTTAGAAAAATTCCCTAATTTATCCATTGAAATTTTCTTACTCAAAGTTCCTTTCTGCAATGTTTCAGTTGGATTAAACTCTATTATATCGTCTAATTTTTTATATTCCATACCCTATAGCCTCCAAGTTCTTTCTTATTTCTTCTTCTAACTTATGAGACTCTTCAAATTGTATTTTTAGTTCTGATGTCATATTCTTCATTTCTTCTTCAAAAGGTATTCCGTCGTCTTCTTGTTCTTCTGTTCCTACATATCTTCCTGGTGTTAGAACATAGTTATTCTCTTTTATTTCATCTATTGTAGCAACTTTGCAAAATCCTGCCATATCTTCATACTTTCCATTGTTTTGATAGTTATGATATGTACCTGCAATTTTCATAATATCTTCTTCGTTTAGTTCTCTTAATTTTCTTGTAACCATTGTTCCTAAATTTCTTGCGTCTATAAATAATGTTTTTCCTTTTTGCTTTTTATTTCTGTTTAAAATCCATATGCTACAAGGTATTGTTACTGTATAAAATAAATTTGATGGCATTGATAATATGCAATCTACTAAATCTGCTTCAATTAATTTTTTTCTAATTTCTTCTTCTTGACCACCTGCTGATAAAGAACCATTTGCAAGTATAATTACTGCTTTGCCATTTATAGATAATTTAGATATCATATGTTGTACCCATGCAAAGTTAGCATTTCCTTTTGGTGGTATTCCGTATTTCCATCTGCTATCATCCACTAATTTCTCTTGTCCCCAATCAGATATGTTAAATGGAGGATTTGCCAACACAAAATCTGCTTTCAAGTCTTTGTGTAAGTCATTATGAAATGTATCATCTGCAAACTTTCCTAAATTTCCATCTATGCTTCTAATTGCTAAGTTCATTTTGGCTAATTTCCAAGTAGTCGGATTTTTTTCTTGCCCATATATGCTTAAATTATTAATATTTCCTTGATGTCTTTGTATAAATTTTAAGCTTTGTACAAACATACCTCCAGAACCACAAGCAGGGTCATATACTCTTCCTTGATATGGTTCTAATATTTCAACCATTGTTCTAACTAAGCAAGCTGGTGTATAGAATTCTCCACCTTTTTGTAATTCATTAGATGCAAATTGACCTAAAAAGTATTCATAGATTCTTCCTAAGATATCTTTATCTTGTGCTTCTTTACTGCCAATTTTTATGTTTGTAAATAAGTCTATTAATTCCCCTAAATTAACATTTTTATAGTCTGGGCTATTATATTGTTTTATTAAAACTCCTTTTAAGCTTGGATTTTCTTTTTCTATTTTCTCTAATGCTTCATCTATTATCTGACCGATATTGCTATCTTTTGAATGAGCATTTAAGTATTCCCATCTTGCTTTTTGTGGCACATAAAATATATGATCCATTTCGTAAGCATCTCTATCTTCCTCTAGTCCATATCCTTCTTCTACTAAAGATTGATATTTTTCTTCAAATGAATCTGATATATATTTCAAAAATATTAATCCTAATACTATAAATTTATAGCTTGATACTGGAACAGCACCTCTCATTTTATCTGCTGCTTCCCATAACTTTTTTTCTAAATCTTTTAAATCTTCTTCTTTCATTTCTTACCTCATTAATTCTATCTTTATCCATTTAATTTATATCATAAAATTTAACTTTTAACAACTCATTTTCCAATATTTTCAATTATCCTGTCGAATTATACCTAATACATACTAAGACAAATAACCTCCACGCTCTCATCCAAATATCTCCTAACATACTCCACACAATTTTCTAGGCAGATTACTATAGCTTTTGTATTGTTCATTAAATAGTTTGTTGCTTGGAAATTGATATAATGCATTAAATTGAAATTAGCAAATGGCATATAGTAAATATAAGTATATATGTCGCCCTCTTTAATGTAAAAATCATCATAAAAACTTTTAGCTCTTAATGATACAAGTCTATCATCAAAAATCTCTTCTACTTGTTGATGCATAAAGTTTTCATCTTTAATTATCTTAAATGTTTCCCAAACATTTTCATCATAAGGTATCGTATATACTTCTTCATATTGTATATCATCAAACTTCGGTTTTTTCAAATAAAGTTGCTGCAATTCTTTTATTCCCATCTGTAAATACATGGTTCTTTACTATTAAATATAAAAAATTAGCACTTTTTTCTTCTATGCTTTTGTATATATCTTGTCCACCAAAACTTTGATAAATATTCCCTATAATTGACTCTAATCCTTTTCCTCTTTCAACAGCAAACAATGTACTTTCTTCATTAAATCTAAGCTTATTAATAACTTCTATACATTGATTATATTCAATTTTCCTTTCATCAATATTTCCCTTTATCTTCTTTAATGTTTTGTGATCATAATCATCTAATAAATCTAATGCTTTTGAATATTCTCCAATTACTTTTAATATTTCTTTTGCATCATGATTTTCTAATCTTTCATCCATACGATTTGCTATATCTATTAATTTTATTGTCTTTTCTAAATATTCTAATCTTTTTTGGTTTACAGCATATCCTTTTAACATATAGTCTTTTAAGATCTTCGTAGCCCATTTTCTAAAAGCAATACCTTGTGCTGATTTTACACGATATCCAATAGAAATAATCATATCAAGATTATAATATTGGACTTTATATCTTTTTCCATCTTCGGCAGTATGCTCAAAAAATGAGCATACTGCATTCTCTTCTAACTCCTCGTCTGTGTATACATTTTGAATATGTCTTGTTATTGTTTTTCTGTCTTTATTAAATAACTCTGCCATTTGTTTTTGAGTAAGCCATACTGTTTCATCTTTTAAATTAACCTCCAATTTCACACCTTGATTTTCAAATAAGATAATTTCGTTCTTTTTTTCGTCCATACAACCACTTCCTTTTCCATAAAAATTTAGTTAGCTACATCTATTACTATATTTAAACTTTATTCGTTTTACCAAAAACTATTGTTCGTATTATACTATATAATAATCTATATATCAATATTTCCTTTTAAGTTTTCTTAAAAATAAGAAAGATATGCGTTAACGGAAGCAAAGCTTCCGACGCACACTTGTGCAAGTTGCTTCGCAACTGCACAGACTAAGGAAACCTAACCTTGTTGTATAGGAAAAATCTGCGATTTTTCCTATACAATAAAAGAGAGCATCTCTGCTCCCTTATGTTAATTAATTTACTAATAAATATCCTATATATCCTACATACATTAAGAAATAAATTATTCCATTTGCTCTACTCATTTCATTTTTAGGTGGAATGACTGGGAATAACGCTAAAATTAATGTTGCTACTACTAATACTATTAAATCCATGTTATAACTAAAGTTATAGCTAATTGGATTAATAAAAGCAACCACACCAATAATTAGTAACATATTAAATATGTTAGAACCAATAATATTTCCAATTGCAATATCACTATTACCTTTAATCGCTGCAGTTACACTTGTTACTAATTCTGGAAGACTTGTCCCTACTGCAAGTATCGTTAAACCAATAATTTTCTCACTAACTCCAAAATAGTTAGCAATATTAACAGCATTATTTACAGCTAAATCTCCACCAACTTTTAATCCTATAACCCCTAATATAATCCATAAGATATCTTTTAAAATCGGTAATAACTTTTTTTGTGTTTTTACTTCTTGCTGCTTTTCTTGACTGTTTTGTTTCTTTGCCATAAAAATAGTATAAGTAATGAATAGTAAGAATAAAAGAAGTAACAGTACTGCTTCTACTTTATTAATTGTTCCACCTGTATTGCAAAGAATAATGAAAATTACAGTAAATATCAAGCACATAGGAATTTCAAAAAGTCTAGTTTCTTTTTGAAATTTAACTGGCTTTATAATGGTAGAAAGTCCTAATATGAGTAACAAATTGCATAAATTGCTACCAACAACATTTCCAATGGACATATCTGAAAGTCCTTCTAAAGCTGATGTTGTGCTAACAAATAACTCTGGCATGGATGTTCCTATTGAAACAATGGTAAGTCCTATAATGATTTCTGGAATGTGAAACTTCTTAGCTATACTGCTTGCTCCATTTACTAACCAATCAGCACCTAAAATAAGCAGTGCAAATCCTACAATAATAAAAAAGATTGAAACTATCACTTGCTTTCCTCCTCATGTAGCACTAATGCTTTTTTAGGACAAAAATTAGAACATTTACCACATCTAATACATTTCTCATAATCAATTTCTGGTGCTTCAAAGTCTTTTTGTGTTAATGCTCCTACTGGGCAAACCTTCACAGCAGGACATTTATGATTTTGTGGACAATTTTCTATGATAATTTTTAACTTCTTTTCCATATTTTCTTCCTCTCTTCCGTTTCTCTAATTTAAAGCGAAATTAATTATAGCATTCCCTTCTTGATTTTACAACTTTAAAATAAAATATATTGATGTTTGATATGCTCTATTAATTTTATTAAATCACTTAGCTGTATAGATACTGTTTTTGTGTTCACATTAGGATGAACTAAAACCTTCTGATTTTCTAATTCTTTGTCTATTAATAATGTTACTAAATTTTCCCTATCATTTACTAATCCAAATGGTGTGACACTACCTATTGTAAGATTTAATATATTTTTTAATTCCTTCTCACTTGCAAAACTCAATCTCGTTTCATTTAACAACTCCGCTACAAGCTTTAGTTCTGCTCTCTTCTCTGCTTTTATAAAAATGAGATAATATTTATTTTTGCTTTTGACAAATAAATTTTTACATCCTATTCCATCAATTCTATTAGCAATATTCTCTTGTAATGCTTCCTCTGCTGTATATATGGCTTTATGTTCTATTTCTTCATATCTTATATCTAATTCTTTTAAAATATCATAAATATTCATATTATTTCTCCTATCTTTTATCCCTATTATATCTTAAAAGCAAGTGACTATCAATCACCTGCTTCTTTTTTCTATAACTGATTTATCCAATTTTCAATTTCTTGTTCTTTTGTAACTAATTTATCACTATAACTTTCAAACACAATATTCATACCTTCCTCTACTTCTGAATTCGGACAAAGCATTTTTATTTCTTGAAAAGTTTTACCAAGCCAACCTGCATTTGTAGCATAGGGTTTAATCACTTTTCCTGATAAATTATTTTGGCTTAGAAAGGTTCTAATCGCTGGCACTGGTCTATACCACCATACTGGAGTTCCTATAATCATTTCATCATACTTACTTAAATCCACATCTATCTTTTGAATTTCTGGTAAGTGATTACTTGCCTCACTATTTTGTTCATCATTAACAACTGTCTCATAATCTTGTGAATATGGTATAACTGTTTTAATCTCTAAAATATCGCATTCTAATTTTTCTTTAATTTTATTAGCTATCATCCTTGTGTTATTGGTATATGAAAAATATACAATTAATTTATTCATAATTTGCCTCCTACTATCAATTTCTTTACAGTATATATACCACTTATAGTTAACTCCAAGTCAATAGTTTTAAAATATTTTCTCAATTATTAATCAAATTGTACCTGCCAATTTTCATCTTCTCTTGCTTGAAAGCACATTGCTATCTGCTCTTTCGTGCATTTTTCTTCTGCTAGATTATCTGGCAATTCATCTAATCCAAAATACTTTATTTCTGTTGTTTCAATATTTTCTACAAATTCTCCACCAATTCGTTCACACAAAACAAATACTTTCCATACTCCATAAGCATACACAGGTTTATTATGTTTATTTCTATCTTGCACGGCAATTAATCTTACAGTTTCTACATCTAGTCCTGTTTCTTCTTTGACTTCTTTTATGGTATTCGATTTTGCAGATTCTAATACATCTACCCAACCTCCTGGCAATGACCATGTTCCATTTTTTTCGTGAGTTAATAGAATTTTGTTATCCTGAAATATCGCTGCTCTTGTATCTAGCTTTGGTGTTTGATAACCTGTTTCATTGCAAAACAAATCTTTTACCTTTTCTAAACTAATCTCACTTTTTTCTGCTATCATTTCTGCTGCTATCTCTCTTAGTCTTTCATATCTTTCTATATCATAAACATTTTGTGTATATGCAAGCCCTGCTTGTGCTAAACTCTGTATTTCAATAGCCCATTTCAACCATTTTTCCATCTTATTTTTTCCTCCATTTTTTCTAAATTATAACATAAAAGCAAGTAATTATGAATTAATCACTTGCCTTTATCCAATTGCTCACACTACTTACATATAGTACTAAATAGGAAACTGATATGCAAAAACCTGCCATAACATCACTTGTATAATGTACTCCTAAATAAATTCTACTAATTCCAATAGAAATAATTAGAATGCTTAAAAATGTAATCAACCCTATTTTCACATACTGATTCTTCACATACTTATAAATAAGATAAATCAAAAATCCATAAAAAGCCATACTAACCATAGAATGTCCTGATGGAAAACTATAACCAGTTTCATTAATAATTCTATATTCTGTTGGTCTTGGTCTTTGTACAATCTGCTTTAATAACAAATTCAAACCTGTTATAATACCTAAATTGGCGATAATAGAAAGTCCTATTCTTCTATTTCTGATACTAATAACCAAAATAATGGTAGTTCCTATTAAAACAATAGCTCCACCAAAATTAGTGATAAATTTTGCAATTGGTGTTGCAAAATCTGATATAAGCAAGCTCGATATTAATTTATAGCCTACAATATCAGCTTGCAATATTTCTTTGCTAAACACATCTTCCGCTAGCTTTAAAAATCCAATTAAGCAGACTAATAAGATAAACCACTTTAAATTCTTTTTAATAAACTCTTTCATTTTTCCTCTTCTTCATTATTTATTTCCATATCATATTACAAAAGCAGATAATTTTCAAGAAATTATCTGCCCTATTTTTAAATATATTGGTATTTTTTCCTATTTACTACAAGGAAGGCGATACTAACTATTAATGCTAATACTTCTGCAAAAACAACTGCAATCCAAATACCATTTAATCCCCAAATAAGTGGAAGTATAAATATCATTGCTATTTGGAAAAGTAGTGTTCTTAAAAATGAGATGGCTGCTGAAACTACTCCATTATTTAATGCAGTGAAGAATGAAGATTCAAAAATATTAATTCCACTAATTAAATAGGAAATGGAAAATATACGTATTGCATTTGTTGTCATATCTAATAGATTTGCATCATAACTAACAAATATCCCTGCTAGTGGCTTTGCTAGTAGTTCCCCTATTACTGTCATCACAATTGAGGTAACGGTTAAAAGTTTTAAACTCTTTTTCAATAAGCTTTTTAATTCTTCTTTATTTTCTGCTCCATAATGATATCCTACAATTGGTGCTGAACCTATGGAGTATCCCATATAAGTTCCTGAAAAGATAAAGCTAACATACATAATAATTCCATAAGCTACTACTCCATCTGACCCAGCATATTTCATTAATTGTAAATTGTATAGCATATTTACTAATGACATGGAAATATTCGTCACCATTTCAGAAGAACCATTGGCACATGCTTGTAAGATTGGCTTTAATTCAAATTTTGTTTTCACTAATTTCAAGGTTTCACTTTTCTTTATAAAGTAAATAAGTGGTACAATTCCTCCTATCAATTGACTAATTCCTGTAGCAACTGCTGCTCCAAAAACTCCCATTTTAAAAACATAGATAAACAGAAAGTCTAAGATCATATTTAGCACACCAGTTATAATGGAAATGATTAGTCCCATTCTTGGCTTTTCTGCTACAATTAAGAAACTTTGGAAACAGTTTTGTAGCATAAAAGGTATTAGTGCAATAATTAAAGTTCTACCATAAGTTACACAAATCTCTACAAGATTTCCTTCCGCTCCTAGTAGTTTTGCTACTGGCTCCATTACAATAAGCCCTATAACTGTAAAAATGAAACCTATAATCGTAACCACATAAAGAAGCATAGAAAAATACCTATTTGCTTTTTCTTTGTTTCCCTCACCTATTGTTTTAGAAACTAGGGCACTTCCACCTGTACCTATCATAAAACCTATTGAACCTAAAATCATAAGAGCTGGCATAATTAAGTTCACCCCTGCAAAGGCATCTGCGCCTACACAGTTTGATACAAATAGTCCGTCTACTACACCATAAATGGAAGTAAATATCATCATAATAATAGTTGGTATAGTAAACTGAATTAATTTTTTATACGTAAAATGTTCCGATAATTGTATGTTCATTATTTCCTCCTCCATTTTGGCAAAATAAAAGCCCCTTATCTTCTCATGTAAGGGGTACTATATAATATCTAAATTTTTATGTCAATATCTTCTGCTTAAGTTTCTTTTTTTACTTTACTTCTTATCGCAAAAAGAAATATTGGTCTCAAAAATCCTAAAGTTAGTACACTAAATACAGTAAAAATATCACCGTATTTGCCGATTGCTTTTGTATATATTTTGTGTGCTATAATAACATCTAATACAAAACTAATCAATATACAAATTAAAAATATTCCGAATAAAATCATATTACCTTGCATATAACTCCAAAAGCAAGTTACTGCCATTACAGCATTTAATACTGCTACCATGCTCCCTAAAATTTTATGTCCTGCAATTTTTCCTAATAGATATTTATTATAAAATGGTATCCATGCTGTTCCCACTGCTTTATATTCTAAGTTTTTACTCATTTCCATAATCGCAATGCTTTCAAAAACGTAAGTCATAATTTGATATATGACAATGAGTAAAAATATTGCAAGAAAAATATAAAAAATTGCTGATAATATTCCCATTAAAAGTATAACACTAATTCCTCCCATATTGCTTCCTCCTTTTATTTGAACGTACTACTATTATTTAAAACTGTTGTGCTATAAATAAACAATATATCTTGGTCTTGAAATTCTATATAATTTCCAATATCTTTACTTCTCATATATCTAATATCTACTAATGTTATTTTAGAATAAGCCTCTGTAAATAAAGGAACTAGGCTACTGGCAAAAGAATCTCTAAATACTACTAGCTCTTTTCCTTCCTCTCCTTTTGGATTGGTTATAGTAATTAGTGGTGTAGGTCCTGATAGATAAATATCATACTTGTCATTGCTAGTTAGTTTTTCTTTATCATATATTTTAGTTTCTTTCTTATTTTCATAGTTATATACGGTTGCATCTTCTAGGATTTCATTTGTGCTAACACAAATCTTATCCTTTGCTGTTTTAACTGCTAACTGCCCTGCATACACACCATCAAATTCAATTACATCTTGTTTTGTATAATTAGTATGCATTCTGTTTTTAAAATTCATTTTTGTACTAATTCTATCTACTACCTTTTGTAAATTTTCTTGCTTCCAATGAATATCTGTTACATAATAGTCCTTTAATTGTACACAATCAAAAATAGGGATATATTCCATTCCTTTTAAGTTTTGTGTCATCATTGCTTCCATTTTTTCATAGTCCATACCAATATATTCTTCTCTGCTAACAAAGTAATTCTTATCTGGAACAATTGTATAGTAGCATTTCATCCCTTGTAAATAGTCATTTTGAATAGCATTTATTTTATTAGTTGCATTAGATATAGATACTTCATTTAATGGATATTCTATTTTAACCAAACTATCTTGATATAGATAAATATTATGATTATCTTTCTTCCTAAACACATCTAATTCTAATGCTGCTTTTAACTTTCTAAAGTCTTCCCTTTTTATCATTTGGTCTGTACTGTATTTATCAAAATCTTGTCCTAAACTGCCATCTAATAACTTCTTTACTGTTATCTTGGGAAACTGTGCAAGTTTTCTTCTTTCTGCATAAGATATTTCTATGTCTTTGGTACATAAGTTGATGACAAAAAATAATACTAGCACTAATAAAAATGTAAATGTTACTACTACATTTTTTGTTTTATCTGACATAACTTTCTCCTTAAAATCTAAAATACAAAAATGGGTTATAGGAATTATCTACTAAGTAAGCTGTCACAAATATTAATAAGCAAATTAATACAATTGGCTCTAAAAAGTTTATTACCTTCCTTATTTTTGCTTTCTCTTTTAATTGACTAATCTTGTTTTTCAAAAATGGTGTTGCACCAATTAATCCAAGTACAAGAATTACAAAATAACTTTTTAAATAATACAAAGTATAGGAATTCATCACAGCTTCTCCATTTGCTCCAAATAGTCCTCCTATTTGTGCCAATGCTTGTCCTATATCATTACCATTAAAAATAATAAAGCTTATCATGACAATAAATAGTACATAAATATGTTGAAATATCTTTGGTACCTTTTCTAATATCTTTAATAAAAATGTCTTTTCAATAATTAATAAAACTCCAAATAATAAGCCCCATATAATAAATGTCCAATTAGCCCCATGCCATAAGCCTGTTAGCATCCATACAACAAAAATATTGCGAATGAGTTTTACTTTTCCTACTCGATTTCCACCAAGTGGAATATACACATAATCTCTAAACCATTGGCTAAGTGAAATATGCCATCTTCTCCAAAATTCTGTAATACTTTTAGATATATATGGATAATTAAAATTCTCCAAGAAGTCGAAGCCCAGCATCTTCCCTAGCCCTATTGCCATATCGGAATAAGCAGAAAAGTCAAAGTAAATTTGAAGACTAAAGGCAATTCCATAAATCCAATAAAATACTATACTCTTCTCATCTGTTGCTAAAAAGATTTGGCATAGTTCGCCTAAACTATTAGCAATTAGTACTTTTTTAGAAAGTCCTACTATAAATCTTCTAATTCCCAAAGAAAACTTTTCAAAAGTATGTTCTCTTTTAGTAAGTTCTTTTTCTACATCTGTATATCGTACAATTGGACCTGCTATTAATTGTGGGAATAATGACACATAGGTTGCTAGTTTAATCAAACTCCTTTGTGCAGCCACTTTTCCGTTATAGATATCTATAATATAGCTTAATACTTGAAAAGTATAAAAAGAAATTCCAATTGGCAGTGCTAAATTTAATAATGCTATTTTTGTACCAAACACTCCATTAAAATTAGCAATCATAAAGTCTGAATATTTAAATACAATAAGAGCACCTAAGCTAATGATAACAGATGTAGTTAAAAATATCTTTTTCTGTTTTGGATATTTTTCCATCAAAATTCCGGTGTATATAAGCAGATAATATTGATCCAATCATTACTAATATATAAATAGGCTCCCCATAGAAGTAAAACAATAGGGAGCTTATTAGTAATATTGTATTTTTGTATTTTGTTGGTACTGCTAAATATAGAATTAATACACACGGTAAAAAATAATATAAAAAGCTAATACTTGAAAAAAGCACAATTTCCTCCTAAATTTCTTCTGTTTTTTGTAGTTCTTTTCCTACTTTTCCGTCTACTGCACTTTTGAATTCATCATATACAGGTTTTGCCCATTCTTCACTTGCCATTACTAAAAAGATAACGTTTTCATGGTTTGTAACATATACTTTTTCTGCTGTTACACAAATCCATTTTCTTGTGTCAATATTATCAAGCATTTCTTGTTTCATTTTCTCAACATCTGCACCTTTAGCAGTTTTTACAAATACTGCTGAATATGCTTGTGAGCTCATCATAGGCTCTGATAGCACAAGTGCTTCTACATTTTGTGTTGATTGTAAACCTGTTGCTGCTTTTACTGCTAGTTCATCTGTCACATCAAGTTCTCTTGTTTCAATAGATGGAAGCTTGTCCCCTAATTTTGTATAAATGCTGTTTAATGTGTCTTGCATTTCTTGTGTTGTTTGCATTTTTGCATTAGTGGTTTCTCCTCCATTCTCCTTATTTTTTCCACTTACCATTACAATTCCAACAACAACTAATGCAATGATAGCAATTGCTACTACTCCAATGATAACTTTTTTCATAATTTTTCTTCCTTTCTTTCATAGTTTTGTCCATATTATCATATTTTATGTATTTTGTATAGAGGTTATTTATTTTTTTGAAATACTGCACAAATACCATTCCAAATCCCCTTAAATACATTACCTATAGTATCTATTACTGCCTGAATAATAGAATTGGAATTGTAAAAATCCATGATTAATTTATTGGTTGGCGGAAAAAACCATAAAATAGCGCAAATGACAATAATAATAAAAATGGTAATCATCAAATCTCTGAATCTTTTCCATGTCCACTTATACTTGATTTTATACCCTAAACTTCTTAAATATCCTTCATACGCTTGCTGGTATCTTTGCTCATATTGTTCTTGCATTTGCCTTTGTCTTTCTTGTTCTTCTCTTCTTTCCTGATACTGTCTTTTTAAAGCCTCTCTATACTCCTTCTCTGACATTGGCTGTGTTTGGTAAGGCTGTGTATATTGATTTTGATAATACTCTGTCTGTGATTGTTTTTGTACTTCTTCTTTGCTTCTTTCTTGTGTTAGCTTTAAATCATATTCTTTCCTTTTTTCTTCATCACTCAATACTTCATATGCCTCATTAATTTGCTTCATTTTCTTTTCCGCTTCTTGCTTATCTCCTTCAGCTTGCAAATCAGGATGATATTTTTTAGCTAGTACTTTATATGCTTTCTCAACAATTTCTTTTGAAGCATTTTCACTCACTTCTAGTATTTCATATAGTGTTTTCATCTTTTTCTTTCCTTTATTTTTTCTTCTCATTCTTAGTATACCATTTTTCTTTCAAAAAGAATAGTATTTTAAAATACTTTGTGTTATAATTAAGGTAGCTGTGCGAAACGAAAGTTAAGTTAGCTGTTAGGAACGAAGTGACTTTACAGATAACTTATGCGTAACGAAGTGAAGTGAGCTACAGATAGCTTATGCAATTGCCACAAGGCAATTGTATTCCTTGTAAAAACCCTTAAAGGAGTGAAAAAAAGTGAAATTAACACAAGACGGAGAAGTTTTAGCAGAAAACAAAGTATTAATTTTATATATTTTAAATAAATTAGAAAATCCCATTACCAATGATGGACTACTCAGGTTAGTTCTATCTGTCATGGATATGAATTATTTCTATTTTCAACAGTTTTTATTGGATTTATTAGAAAATCAATATATTGCTCGATTTGATATAGATGGAAAACATACCTATTCTATTACAGAAAAAGGTCAAGAGGCTTTAGAATTAACACTTGATATGTTACCTGGTATTATGAAACTAAAAGTAGATACTAGCTTTCAGAGCGAACTCACCTCTACTGCTGAAGAAGAATCCATTGTAGCTGAATTTACTCCTAGAAGTGAAAATGATTATACTGTAACTTGTAAGATTAATGAAAATAACACTTGTATTTTTGAAGTTAGTGTTTTTGCTGGTTCTCGTGAGGAAGCAAAAAAAATAGTAGATAACTGGAAAGAAAATGCTTACCGTATCTACCCTGAAATTTTGAATTCGTTAAATAAATAATTAAGAGTTTATATGTTTTATCGTAATAAGTGTTGTGTTAAGAACACTTATTGTTTTTTTCCCCTAAATTATGGTATAATATAGTTTGTTAAATTTTTTATTAGTTGTTTTTGGATATATTCACATTACATATAAAGGAGTGACATTGATTATGTTACAGAAAGGCAAAATACAAGTTTTCCAAAACTACATTCAGCACATTGCATATAGCATATATCAAACCTTGATAGCTACTGGTATTCTCGACGGCCTTAAATTTCCCGGCACTAGCGTTAGCATTGAAGTAAGTAACTCTTTTATTGCTTTGGTAAAAACTCTTGGCTGTCAAGTTGATAATCATGGTTGGAATGGTATTACAGCTCAGCTTCATGATTTACACTTTGCAGACAACATTCAAAGTTTTGAGCATTTATCAGAATACCTTAACCTTCCTGGAGCATCTGATTATTCAAGTCATATCGGTGCTTCCACAGCAAAATTGCCTAATGGTTTTATTTCTCAAGCACACTTCGATGATATACTTAGAGAAAACCTTTCTAAGCTTCGCAAGTTAATCTTTGAGGAAACCAATTGTGAGCCCCATATTTACGGCGAAGGTTTATTTTCTACTTACTTTGACCCACGGACAATTACACCAACCTTCTTAAATCATACACTAAAATCACATGGTTTTGAAAGTGGTCTTGACGGATTGGTCTTAGACATTTGTCACAGTTCTATTGCTTCTGATTATCTGTCTAAAAAAGTCTATGGTATGTCCTATACCTTTGAAGATTATTTAGCAGATTTAGACCTTTCACAAATTTTCATTATTCACTGTTCTGGCGGTTATAGCCGTTGCTGTAAGGAATCAGAATGTGATTTTCAGGACAACCGTAATATGGATCCACATTTGATTAGCAACATGAATGACTGGAAAAGGTTACTTTTCATTTTAGCTCAAGCGCCTAATGTATTTCGTGTAAGTAATGAAATTGCATACTCTGGACATCATGGTGCTTTGCTACACCCTAAAGAATATTGCTTAGAAGCTATTATGGCTAGAACAGCCTTGGAAACCAGAAATCTGGATATCTTATATGTTGTGCAAAGCATTGTTAATAGCAAACTACTCACTGATTGTAGTAATCTTGAAGAAATAATTCTTGAGGTTAAAGGATTTCTCTAATACAAAAACAGCTAGCAGGTAGAACTTCATTGTTCTACCTGCTATTATTGTAGCCTAGTATTGTCTACCCCATACTACCATTTTATCTGCCTTCTTACCGCAACATACACAAGTATCTGAAATATATTCTTGCTCAAATGGAATACATCTTGATTTTGCACCTGTTAACTCTCTGATTTTATCTTCGCAAGCTTCTTCTCCACACCACATAGCTTTGACAAATCCTTGATTTTCTTCCATATTTTTAGCAAATTCTTCCATATTAGTAGCAACTGTTGTCTTTTCTTCTAATCTTTTTTTGCATTCTGCAAACATATTTGCTTGAATATCTTCTAAAAGAATTCCTAATTCACTAGATAATTCTTCTAATTTTATTTCTTGTTTTTCTAGTGTATCTCTTCTAACAGCAACACATATACCATTTTCAATATCTCTTGGTCCCATTTCAATACGTACTGGAACCCCTCTCATTTCCCAATCATTGAACTTATATCCTGTAGAATAATTATCTCTTAAATCTAATTTTACCCTATAATTTTCCTCAAGCATTTGGTATACTTCTTGTGCTTTTTCAGTAACACCTTCTTTATGTGCTGCAATTGGTACAATAACTACTTGAATAGGTGCCACTCTTGGTGGTAGTTTTAGTCCTCTGTTATCTCCATGTGCCATAATAACTCCACCAATTAATCGTGTACTTATTCCCCAAGAAGTTTGATAAGCATACTCTTCTTTTCCCTCTTTATTTTGGAATTTTACTTCAAATGGTTTTGTGAAATTTTGACCAAAATAATGGGAAGTTCCAGATTGTAATGCCTTTCCATCATGCATCATAGTTTCTACTGTATAGGTATTATCTGCTCCTGCAAATTTCTCACTTGGTGTCTTTTCTCCTTTTACTACTGGAATAGCTAATAATTCCTCTATTACTTGCTCATAAATATTTAACATTTGAATGGTTCTTTGTCTTGCTTCTTCTTCTGTTGCATGTATTGTATGACCTTCTTGCCATAAAAATTCTCTAGAACGTAAGAAAGGTCTTGTTTCTTTTTCCCATCTTAATACACTACACCATTGGTTATATACCATTGGTAAATCTCTCCATGAGCTTAACCATTTAGAATATAAATTGGAAAACATGGTCTCAGAAGTTGGACGAATACATAACTTTTCTTCTAGTTCTTCTCCTCCACCTTGTGTTACCCAAGCTACTTCTGGTGCAAATCCTTCTACATGGTCTTTCTCTTTTTGTAATAAACTTTCTGGGATTAGTAATGGTAAATATACATTTTCTACTCCTGATTTTTTAAACAAATCATCTGCATATTTTTGAATATTTTCCCAAATAGCATATCCATAAGGCTTAATTGCTACACACCCTTTTGTATCTGTATAATCTGCTAAATCAGCCTTTTTTACAATATCTGTATACCATTGTGCAAAATCATCTTCAATATTTGTAATTTCTTTTACGAATTCTTTTTCTTTACTCATTTTTACTCTCTCCTTTTTCTCTAAGGGGGACACATCTTTTCCTAGGGTCTATCCTTTAGGGATAAGATATGTCCCACCGAAGTTTAGTCATTAATATTTTCTCTATTTCCTTCTTCTTCCCTTTCGGGCATTGGAGCCTCATTTTGAGCTTCTTCTTCGTTATCCTTTTTAGCTTTATCTTGTTCTTCTATAACATCATCAATTACAATTTGTTGATTCTCATCTACTTTATATCTTGGTAGTTCTGGAAGTTCCTCTAAACTATTAAATCCAAACATTCTAAAAAACTCTGGTGTTACTCCATAAGTACCTGGCTTTCCTGGTGCATCTAGTTTTCCTGTTTCTTCTATCAAATGATATTCTAATAATTTATAGATAGTTGCATCAGAACCAACACCACGAACTGACTCTATTTCTGCTCTTGTAATACGTGGATTATATGCAATAATAGCTAATGTTTCTAATGCTGCCTGTGATAAATTGGGCTTATTTCTTTTATCAAATATACTATAAATCACTTCGTAATATTCTTTTTTCGTGCATAATTGATAGGCTTCTCCTACATTAATAATTTGAAGCCCTCTATTTTCTTCTTGATATTCTATTTTCATGCTCTCTACAATACTAATAATTTCCTCTGAATTTGCTTCTAGTGCAAGCATTAATTCTTTGATTTTTACTTCTCTACCTGCTGCAAAAAGTATTGCTTCTATCATTCCTTTTGCCTTATTAATTTCCATCTTTCTAATTTCCTTCCTACCATATTATCCCACGCTTACTGCTTTATGTCAAGCTATTTGCAAGAATCATTGACATTGTTTTTGGCTTGTGATAAGATGAATTTAGTTTAAAGAGTGGAGGATAATTCAAAATGGAGGAAGAAGAAGAAAAAAAAGAAGAGACCCCAAAAAAAATAGAAGTGATAACTGGAGATGGAGATTTAGAGATTTCCCCTGTTCGTGAACACTTAGAAGTGGAAAAACCCAAGCCAAAAGAAGACAGAACTATTTTGATACCTGAAGTTAAAAAAACAAATCGTGAAGAAAATTAATTCTTCACGATTTTATTGTATCAACTAAAAAGCAATTCTAACTTCTTAAAAATTAGAATTGCTCATTTTTCTATTTTCCTAAATAGCTTCTTGATTTTCAGCTACTTCTGTATTCTCTTCTTGGTTTTCATTGCTTTCTTGGTTTGCTACTTCTAAACTTGATACAGATACTTCATATGCAATTCTTTTTTCTACTGTACCATCTTCATATTTCTTTTCATATTCTCTTGATTGAACACGTCCGATGATCTTAACTTCTGTTCCAACTGGAATGTTTTCACAGAATCTAGCATTTCTTCCCCATGCAATACATGGAATATAGTCAGATTTATTATATGCTCTATTAACAGCTAATAAGATGTCTGAAATTTCTCTTCCAAATGGAGTTTTACGATAGATTGGCTTTTTACAAATATATCCATCTAAAGTTACTTCATTTGATACAATTTCATTACTTACTTCTACTTCATCTTCTTGATTCTCTAGGAAATTAATGTCTTTTGCAAAAACAGTTAGAATTAATCTGTTCTTTTCTTGATCATAACTATTATATGATCTAAATTGTCCATCAATTTCCAATTTGCTTCCAATTGCTATATCTTTAATTGTTAATAATCTCTCTGAAATAGTAACTGGAATATTGTCTGCATTTCCACTTAAACGAGGTACACTTAAATCAAAAATGTAGAATTTCTCTCCATAAATTTCATGACTAAATCTTTTGTCACTTGTTACCTTTCCAACCAATACTAAATGGTTATTATCATCATAATTTGTATTCAATTTGTTTTCCTCCCTACCTTTGTTTCTTATTTAGTTTATTCATAGTATATAAAATTTGCACTAGTAAACCCTAATACAATACCTATTATACTACACTTTTTTGGTTTTGTCTACATAAAATGTTAATTTTTTCTATTTTTTATGTCAATTTTTAATTTTAATGTTTACTAGAACATAAAAAAAGTAAACCTGCAAGTTCTATCATAGCTATATTATTTGTAGCTTTCTCTGCTTCTAATTTAATTTCCTGAGGCTCTATTCCTTCTTCATAAACATTCTTAATTCCTCTTTGTAAACATAGGATTACTTTATTTTCCTCTACACTAGAAGTCGTTATTGTTGCTTTTTGGTTATACCCATAAGTAATAATTTTTAAATCTAAATTTTCTAAAAGTCGCAAATTTTCTTTTATATCACTATTTAGTATAAAATAGTCGGTTCTTTTTGCAATTTCACGAACTAATTCTTGATTTTTAGTTACTTTTTTTCCTAATAGAAATATATCAAACTTTACATTATGCATATTTTGAATTGTATTTTCTGTTAGAAAAAATACATCTCCTAATCGTCTCTTTTTAACTTCTTCTTTTAAATATGCTTTATTTTTTGGTTCTGTTAAGATACCTATTAAGGACATATCTATAAACTCCTTTTCATTCTAAGCATAAGTATACCCAATGTTTTAGGAGCTATACAAAAATTTAGTTATTTATTTGATTCGTAATAATATTATTTCCTTCTTGTAAGTTTGTAGAAGTTTGCAGCACATTATTAGGTGAATTAGTAACAGCAAAGGCGATAACAAATAAAATAACCACTGTGCTAAGTGCTACTAAATAAGAATATATTTTTTGTTTATTAAATACGATAAACATAACTTTCTCCTTCTTTTCGTTTTATTAGAATATATGTCTACTTTTTTGGATTTATAACCTAAAAGGAAAAGGATGTGCAAAAATCTTTGCACATCCTCTTCCTTTTTGATTACAGAAAAACTCTCATAGAAATTTAGTTATGATTTACTTTCTTCTTCCAAGATGTTTCCTTCTTTGTCAATAATATACCAATTGATGCCTACCTGGACCCTTGCTTCACCTTGTTCGAAGTCCCTTGCACAGTCTAATATTGGCTCAATCACCCAATTTCCTTGATGATCAATATACCCATATTTTTCTCCATCTTCCGAAACTGATGCCAGTCCATCGCTGAAGTTATTTACCCACTCATATTTAAATGCAATTACTTCTTTGCCTTCTGTGTCAATATATCCATATTTTCGCCAAAGGCTACCTTCAACTTCCTTACTTGCACGAGCCAGCCCCTCATGAAAACTTCCTATAAAGGTGTATTCATCATATCTTTCCTGTTCTTTAGCCACCTCTTGAATAGTTTTGTTTATCATATCTGCTTGCTCATTGTTCTCGCCTTGTTTCGGTTGCTTGCCCAATGCTTCTTCGACCTCAACACTCTGCATTTGGTTATTGGCTTTTGCTAAGCCTTGCCACCATGCAACGTTCCATGCAACCACTATCAAAGTAATAGCACTCACGATGACGAAGAGAATAAATAGTTTCTGTTTTAATTTCCGATTCATTTCTCTGACCTCACTTTAATAAAAATTTTTGTAACATTTGTTACATCTTTTTTATCATATCACTATTTTATGTAAAATTCAATAGGATAACAACTATTCCTTCTGCATTAGCATTCTTTATTAATACTACTTTTATTCTTTCTTGTCACAACTTGTCGACTTTTGCATACTATATATTAATAACAAAAAGAAAGGAATGAAAATATTTATGGATTACGAAAAATGCGTATGCCCTGTTATGAATGTTGATGGTATTTTAGCTACTGGAAAACAATTTGATTTAGACATTACTTTACCTGAAGATAACAGAACTGTTATTTATGGTATTGTAAAGGATTGTTATCAAGATCCTGTAAAAGATGCTGTTGTAAAATTAGTTGAGGTTGTTTGTGAATGTGGTGAGGAGGAAAGACGTCCTGTTTCTCATACTTTTACTGACAAAAACGGAGAATTCGTTTTTGGACCTTTATGTGCTAACAGACTTTATGAAATTGAAATCTGGGTAGACAGAGTAAAACATTGTAAAGTATGTACTTGTGGTAAACATGAGGGTAAATGCTTAAAAGGCGTTGAACTAGAATGTCCTCCATGTAAAGAATGTTTCGAGAAACCTTGCGACAAGCCATGTGAAAAACCATGCGATAAACCTTGCAAATAGTTTTATCTGTTTTCATAAAACAAAAAAGAAATCATAGTATTCGTACTATGGTTTCTCTTTTATTCTAATGAGAATCTATATTATTCCCATTCTTTTTGCAAATTGTTTTCCTTTTTTCATCATTCTTCTTTTGTTTTGGTCCATTGTTTCAGCATACATCATAGCAATTCCTGCTGTCACAATTCCTCCAATTAGCATACCTTTCATAAACTTCATTTAGCATTTCCTCCTTTATTTAATTTTGTTCTCTTTGTTAGTATGCTTATTTTTTTCTTTAATATACATTTTATACCACGAATATATTTCAAAACTTGCAATTACTAGTAAAAAAGTTCCAAATAGTTTCCTTAATAATTGTACATTAATATGAGTGCTAATGCTACTACTAATAGCTGCTCCTACTATTCCTGATAAAATAATGGGTATAGCTAGCTTCCATTGTATATTTTTATTTTTTATTCCAATAATAATAGCACCAACTGCCGTCGGAATAAAAAACACAAGATTAGTTGCTTGAGCTACATGTTGGTCTACTTGCATAAAAATAGAAAGAAGGAGGATTAAAATTGTTCCTCCTCCCATTCCCATTCCGACTGATTATTCCAGAAATTAAACCTATTACTAATTCTATCATAAACCCTTTACTTCCTTACTTAACTATCATATTGATTCCTGCATAGATGAGAAATAATGTAAAAGCAACCTTTAAATACTTTTCTGGTAAATAATTAAGTAGCCTCGCCCCTATTATTCCCCCTATTATTCCTCCAATTGCACATCTAATACCAATATCCCATCTAATAAAATTGCTTTGCCCATAAAAAATAGTTGTCACTAGTACCATTGGTAAAATACAAAATAATGAGGTGGCTCTTGCCTTTTTAGCTTCCATTTTTAAAGTGTATAATAAAGCAGGCACAATAATTAAACCTCCACCTGCGGTGAACAATCCACTAATCACTCCTGCTATTAGACCAACTAAAATTCTTTTTATCATTTTTTACCTTCTTCATTTAGTATGATCCAATTTGCTATTATTATTCACTTTACTTCCTATTGTTTTCATCTCCGAGAAATTAATTTAATTTGTCTTTCTGCTAATTCAGTTAAAATCATGTCGCATTTTAACATTTCTGCAATAACTGACTTTCTTAACTCTTCTCTTTCTATATTATCTGCTACATCTAAAAATTTTTGCAGTTGTCTTAAATATCCTTTATTTTTCTCTTTCCATTCCCTATTGGTAGGTGTATTATCTTTTGTAAAAAATGATTTCAAACTCATTTAGCACACCTCTTTTCATTTACTTTCAGATAACCTTTTATTACTTTTATCGTTATGTTGTTTCATTAATATGTCATTTTAATACATCTCGTGATAAAATACAAGGACGGTGACAAAATCCGACAATTTTCGTCACTACTATTTTACATTTAGAAAGGTGAAGTTCATGATTAAAATAAAATTATCTGATTTACTTGGCAAGAATAAGATGACTCAGAAGGCTCTTGCAGATATCACTCATATTCGCCCTGCAACTATCTCTAAAATGTATTACGAGGAAACAAAAAGAATTGATATTGACCAATTAAATCGTATTTGTGAGGCCTTTAACTGTGAAATTTCTGAGTTATTAGAGTACATACCAAAAGATAAAACCGAATAAATTTATTTTTCAAGATTAATTTATAGGTTAATGTAATTATATCAAAAAACACTAGCAAATTACTAGTGTTTTTTATTATTTTTTTAAATTTAAAGAATTATTTTACGTTATTATATCTTTTTAGTATACACATCTGCTTATTTTCCTTGTTTAACATATTTTTAATCTTCTGCTACTGCTAAATAAAATTGCCTAATTTTGCTGGATGATTTCTTCTAAAGAATTTATCAAATAATCCACATCCTCTTTTGTGTTATCTTTTCCAAAGGTAACACGTAAACTTCCCCTTGCTATATCTGGACTTAATCCAATAGCCGTTAATACATGAGAAGGGCTAGCCTCTCCACTGCTACATGCAGAACCTGCTGAAGCACAAATTCCTTTTTCGTCTAATTCTAATAATAGTTCCTGTGCATTTATCTTTGGAAAAGATATATTTGCATTTCCTGGCAACCTTTCTTTTGTATCTCCATTTAACTTTGTATTTGGAATTCTTTTTTGTACCTCAGAAATGTAATAATCTCTTAACTCTATTAACTTTCGATTGTACTTTTCATAATTTTGGTAAATTTCAGCTATTGCCTCTCCTAATCCCACAATTTCAGCTACATTTTCTGTTCCTGCTCTTTTGTCTCTTTCTTGGTGTCCTCCATCTTGTATCTTTTCAAATTCCACTCCCTCTTTTACATATAAAGCTCCTACTCCCTTTGGTCCATAGAACTTGTGAGCTGACATAGATAATAAATCAATATGCAATCTATTTACATCAATTTTTACATTTCCTATTGCTTGCACACTATCTGTGTGAAATAAAATTCCTTTTTGTTTTGCAATATTTCCTATTTTTTCAATTGGTTGTATAGTTCCTATTTCGTTATTAGCAAACATAATAGAAATTAGAATAGTAGTTGACTTAATGCTATTTATTAGTTGCTCTATACTTACAAATCCTTTTTCGTCCACATCTAAATAAGTAACTTCAAATCCTTGTCTTTCTAATGTCTTACATGAATTTAATACTGCTGGATGCTCTATTTTGCTTGTAATAATGTGTTTTCCCTTTTCTTTGTAGCTATAAGCTACTCCTTTAATTGCTAAATTATCACTTTCACTTCCACAGGAAGTAAAATAAATTTCATGTTGTCTTGCTCCGATTGCACTCGCCACTTTTTTTCTTGCCTCATCTATTGCCTTTTTAGACTGTCTGCCAATTGTATATAATGATGAAGCATTACCATATTCACAAGTAAAATATGGTAACATCGCTTTTAATACCTTTTCATCCACTGGCGTAGTTGCTGCATGGTCAAAATATCTAATCTTCATAAACCCTCATTCCTTTTTCGTTATTCGAATCTTTTTCTATATTATATGTATTTTTTTAAATTTTATTGCAAAAATGCAACCAATGTCCACATAATTTGGTTACAAAAGTATAAAAAAGCGATGTTAACAAATTCTAAATGTTAAAGCATTAAGTGTTTCTACATAAGATATCTGTAACTTGCTTTGCTCGAATGGTAAAGAAATCTACTGAACTCTACAATAAATTGTTAAAACAATTCGCTGTAATTTCCTAGAATATAAAAAAATAAGATGTATCCATTTACAATTACATCTTATTTCTCTTTATTTGAATTTTCTTCACTCCATCTAGTTACTCGAATATTTTTATATGCTTCTAATACATCTGAATATTTACGATATTCTTCTTCCCACACAATAGATGGTATTTTATCATATGCATCAAAAACTTTTTCTGCTTCCGATAAAAAAATGATTTGCTCTTGTGGACTCATAATCCTACATCTTTTTGAAAACTTATATAATTTATCTAACATTTGATTTGCTTGAATAAATCCCCAGAAATCTTTAATCTTAATTCCTGCCATACGAATTTGCATCACTGCCATTGCGACTAATGCAAATATGACAAAAAGTAGGAGATAAATAATTGTTACAAATTCCATGCTTTTCGCTCCTTTGTATCTTATTTCTAATGTTTACAATCTCGCTATACGCTCGATTGCATAAATTATCCGTAACTCGCTTTGCTCGAACGGCTAACTTAACTTCACCTTGTTACGCATAAGTTATCCATAACTCGCTTTGCTCGAACGGCTAACTTAGCTTCGCTACGCTACACATAAGTTATCTGTAACTCACTTCGTTCGAACAGCTAACTTAAGTATATCACATATATTTTTCACACGCAACTTGTATTTTATTTTCATCATTCTTTCTCATAATAATTACAACACATAAATTTTGCCCTTCCTACTTATACATCACTAATGTTTCTACTCTGGTCGTACCATATGCAGAACCTTCTTCTATCCCTATCATTTTTACATCTATTATTTCATATCCTTTACTTTGTATCATTTCCAATATATCCTCTAATTCAATAGCATATTGATTATCACATATTTTATATCCTGTCAAATATCTAGCCTTACTCTTTATCAACACAACATGATATTTTCCATCTTTTGGTTTTAAATTTTTCTGTACTTCTTCTTTTGTTTCTTTCAATTGCTTTAAATATTCTCTTTGTTCTTTTTCACGTCTCTCCTTTTCTGCCCTCTCTGGTCCACTTTTCCAAGCTTCTTTTATCTCTTCTTTCAAATTTGGTTTAGCATTTTCTTGTCTTGTTTCTTCAGTTTTTAATTTATTTCCACAATAATTACAAAATATTGAATCTCCATTTATTTCTTTTCCACATTTATTACAAAACATTCTTTAACTTCCTTTCCACATGTTATATAAAAAGTATATTATAAATCCTAATAATTTTCAATAACTCTATGTATTGAATTTAAAAATACTTATGATATAATAGTGCATAAACTTAATTATTAAATGATATGATAATATAAAAGCTTACTAATAGGGGGATTTAGCATGAATCGCTTTGAACAAACAAAAAAAGCAGGGTTATTGGGAATTTTGGGGAATTTATTTTTATTAATTATCAAAGGAACTGTAGGTTTCCTTTTTAAGAGCCAGTCAATGATTGCGGATAGCGCAAACAGTGCTGGTGATATTTTTGCTTCTTTAATGACCTTTATTGGTAACAAAATTGCTAGTGAGCCACAAGATAAAAGTCATAATTTTGGTCATGGAAAAGCTGAGTATATTTTTTCTATGTTTATTAGTATTTCTATGATAGTTATTGCTTTTAAACTACTTTATGATTCTATCTATACTCTAATTTATGGAAGTGAATTAATCTTTTCTTGGTTTTTAGTAATTGTTTGCCTTATTACAATCGTTGTTAAACTAGCTTTATTCTTATATACCAATCGCTTAGCTAAAAAGTTTGAAAATATTTTACTAGAAGCTAATCGAAATGACCATCGTAATGATTGTATTGTAACAACATTTACTTTAATCTCTATTTTACTTACGTTCGCCAATATTTACTGGTTTGATGGTATTGTAGGAATTGGAATTTCTATTTGGATTTGTTTAACAGGCGCAAAAATCTTTATGGAAAGTTATAACATTTTAATGGATATTTCAATTGATGAAAAGACAAAAGAAATTATTATGGATTTAGCACATAATTACAAGGAAATTCAAAATGTAGATGAGATTTCTTCTACTCCTGTTGGGCATCAATATGTTGTTGTATTAACCATTTATGTAGATGGAAATATGAGTACCTTCAAAAGTCATGAATTAGCTGATCAATTAGAATTAAGTGTTTCTGGACTAGATAAAATTTATCGTGCGATTGTTCATGTAGAACCAATCTAATTAGTTGTGTTATTATAGTAATTGATTATATGTTTTTATATAAAAAAGACTCGGGCGCCCCAAATAGGGCGCCCGTTTTTCGAGATATAGCTTGGGTCTGTTGTTCTTCTTAGCCCCCCGAAGGGGCTACAGGAATCCGCTCGGAAACCGTTTCGGCATGTTGCACTCACCTTTCTTCCGCTGACATTTGCGTGGGCATACATCCTCTTAGCGCATCAGCGCTCTAGACGGCCCCTTATATCTGGCGGAAATACATGATTTTTTTAGCTGTTTTTCTTGGCCCCCGAAGGGGCTACAGGAAACCACCTGGAAACCGAGGCATATTTTGCCCTCCTTTTCCTCAAAACGATGGCTGGCTATTGCCGGCGGCGGCCGGTGCAGGTCACATCTTTTTCGCAATCTTCACAAAAAAGCTGTTCCGACATCGCATAAGCTATTCTCTCCTTTTCAATGTATTCTTCCTTACTGGAAGTATTTTTGCACCCTGTGGGTGACTATGTTTTTTATTATACTCTCCTATTTTTCATTTGTCAATACTTTTTCGCAAACTTTTTATGTTATCTTCTCTTTTATATTGTTTATTCCACAACAACTTCTTCCTCTTTAGATAACACCTTTGCCTTTTGATTTGGCTTAATTTTTCCATCTAAAATCTCTTCTGCAATTCTATCTTCTAGTACACTTTGAATTGCTCTTTTCAATGGTCTTGCACCATAATTGGTATCTACTCCTTTTTTTGCAATTAAATCTTTTACACTTTCATCAATTTCTAATTCAATATTTTGTTCTTTCATACGTTTTTGTAATTGATTTAACATAATTTCAATAATTTGTTTAACATCTTCATCTGTTAGTTTATGGAATACAATAATTTCATCAATACGGTTAATAAATTCTGGTCTAAATTGCTTTTTAAGTTCTCCCATAACATCTTTTTTAATATTTTCATATTCTTTTTGTGCTTCTTCTTTTTGATTTGTGCTAATACTAAATCCTAATGTATTCTTGTCAGTAATCATTCTAGCACCAATGTTAGACGTCATAATAATAACTGTATTTTTGAAGTTTACTGTTCTACCTTGTGCATCTGTTAATCTTCCATCATCTAAAATCTGGAGTAACATATTCATAACATCAGGATGTGCCTTTTCTACTTCATCAAATAGGATAACAGAATATGGCTTTCTTCTAATCTTCTCTGTTAATTGTCCACCTTCATCAAATCCTACATATCCTGGAGGCGAACCAATTAATTTGGAAATGGAATGTGGCTCCATATATTCAGACATATCTACACGTATCATTGCATTCTCATTACCAAATAAGGCTTCTGCTAATGCTTTAGAAAGTTCTGTTTTTCCTACACCAGTTGGACCTAAGAATAGGAAAGAACCAATTGGACGATTAGGGTCTTTTAATCCTACTCTTCCTCTTCTAATTGCTTTTGCAATTGCTTCTATTGCTTCATTTTGTCCTACTACTCTTTGATGTAAAATAGTTTCTAAATTCTTTAATTTTTCATTTTCACTTTGTGTTAATTTTTGAACTGGCACACCAGTCCAACTAGATACCACTTCTGCAATATCTTCTTCTGTTAAAGTTGTTACACTCTTTGTATTTTTGTTACGCCATTTTTCCTTTTCTTTTGCTAACTTTTCTTTTTCTTCTTTTACTTTATCACGAAGTTTTGCTGCCTTTTCAAAATCTTGTGAACGAATAGCATCTTCTTTCTCTTTGTCTAGTTCTATAATCTTATCTTCCAATTTTTTAATAGACTCTGGTTGTGTATAAATCCTCATTTTTACACGAGAAGCCGCTTCATCTACTAAATCAATTGCTTTATCAGGCAAAAATCTATCATTAATATATCTAGTAGATAACTCCACAGATGACTTAATTGCATCATCTGTAATCTTTACATTATGATGTGCTTCATATTTATCACGAATTCCTTTTAAAATTTGAATGGTTTCTTCAAAAGATGGCTCTCCTACATTAACTGGACTAAATCTTCTTTCTAATGCACTATCCTTTTCAATATACTTACGATATTCATTTAAAGTAGTAGCTCCAATTACTTGTACCTCTCCTCTTGCTAATAATGGTTTTAGAATATTAGCTGCATCTACTGCACCTTCTGCTGAGCCTGCCCCTACAATTGTATGAACTTCATCGATAAATAGGATGACATCTCCTGCCTTTTTAACTTCTTCTAAGCATTTTTTAATTCTTTCTTCAAAGTCTCCACGATATTTCGCCCCTGCTACCATACTAGCAATATCTAAACTAACTACTCTTTTACTTTTTAACATTTCAGGAACATCTTCTGCCACAATTTTTTCTGCTAATCCTTCTACTACTGCTGTTTTACCAACACCTGGCTCTCCTATTAAACATGGATTATTTTTCGTTCTTCTTGATAGAATTTGAATTACTCTTTCAATTTCTTCTTTCCTACCAATAACTGGGTCTAGCTTTCCCTCTTGTGCACGTTTTGTTAAATCAGTTCCAAATTGATTTAATGTTGGTGTTTGATTGTAGCTTCCACGTGCCTTACTCTTTGTCTGTTTTGCATTGATTGCCGTATTATCTTCTTCATTAATTACTTTGATAATTTCATTATATAACTTTTGTGGATCAGCTTTTAAGTCCATCATAATACGAACTGCCACACTATCCCCTTCACGCATAATTCCAATTAATAAATGCTCTGTTCCTATAAATTCTGAACCTAATTTTCTTGCTTCAATAAAAGCATTTTCAATAATTCTCTTACTACGAGGAGTAAATCCAATGTCTGCGACATCTTCTATTTCTTCCCCTCTACCAATTAGGATTTCTATTTCTTCTGCAATTTTATCTGCAGTAATATCTTGTAATTCTAGCACTTTGCTAGCAACGCCTGTGCCTTCTTTAGTTAAGCCATATAGGATGTGTTCTGTTCCTATGTAATTATGACCAAATTCGGCTGCAAGCTCTGCTGCAAGTTCTAATGCTTTTTCACTACGACCTGTAAATTTATACATCATTTTTTTGTTCTCCTTTCTATATAGTTACCATAATTTGAAAATTTCTTTATTATGTGGTATAATAGAAATATCTCTTATGCAAGTAGTCATTTGACTACACCACAACACACTGCCTATTGGCAGTACAAACTACTTGGAGGAATGATTTATGATTACTGTTACTATGATGGCGTCTGCTTTTGGATTAGGCTTTCTCCATAGCTTTATTCCTGGACTCGCACTTCCTATGAGCATTATCTTTGGAGCATTTATCATCGGGCTTGCTATTAAGGAAAGTAAAAAGTAAACCTTCATTCCTCCCAAGTGGGAGACCAGACTACCTACAAAATACTGAAAAATATTTTGTGGGTGGTCTTTTTTTGTTACCTAACTTTGTATTATCTCTTTCACTACTTCTGGCCTTTTAATCTCACGTTCATATCCATCTAATGGTTTTCCCACATATTTTTGCAAATTAGCTGGTTGGTTATATAAATACAATTTTGATATTTTACTATCATTCAATTCTTTAATAATTCCCAAATCTGTACCTAATTTTACAAAAGATAATAGCTTTTTGCACTCATCTGATGAAAGTTTTGTAGCATAAGCAAGTGTTCCATAAGCACGATATACTCTATCTTCTAAATCAATAGAATTTTTCGCTAAATACTTTCTTGCCATCCTCTCTTGTTCTATTACCTTTTCAATAATAATATTTAAGTTCTTAATAATATCATTTTCTGTAATTCCTAATGATTGTTTGTTAGAAATCTGATAAAATTCGCCTTGACTTTGTGTTCCTTCTCCATAGATTCCTCGAATATTCATGCCAAATCCATTTACAATATTAAAGATTTTTCCGATATTCCCTGTCATTGTTAAAGCAGGTAAATGTACCATAACAGATGCCCTCATAGCTGTCCCTACATTAGTTGGACATGAAGTTAAATAACCATATTTTTCATGAGTAGCATAGTTTAATAACTTGTCTAGTTTTTCATCTAATTCAATGGCTAAATTTTTCAAATTTTCTAATTCTAAACCTGATGCAAATACTTGCATATGTAAGTGATCTTCTTCATTAATCATCATGCATATATTTTCTTCATCATTTAAAAGAATTGCTCCTGTTTTCATCTTATTCATAGCAAACTCTGGACTAATCACATGTTTTTCTACTAAACTTACTTTGGTGATATCATCAAAATCGTTTAACTCCATATATTTAATTCCATATCCAATACTTGGTGCAATTTCTTTTACCTTTTCTAGTACCCTTTTTGCTTGTTCTTTAGAATATTTTGTTGGAAATGGAATTTCTTCTAAATTCCTAGCAAGTCTTACTCTAGAACTAATGACTACATCTGAATCTTTTCCATTTTGTAAATACCAATTTTGCATTTTGTTTCCTCCTTTTATTGTACAGTAGATATATTTAAAGTTTTAATTATCCAACTTCTTATACAGCTTCGCTGTATATAGCAGTTTGTAAGTGCTAAAGCCCTAACACAACTTCTTAATTTCGTCTCTTAACTTTGCTGCATCTTCATATCGTTCTTCTTTGATTGCTTGCTTCAATTCCTCATTTAATTTATCTATTTTTTCTTGTTTTTCATCTTTCTTTACTGCTTTTGTAGCCTTCTTATGTGCTTGCTGCACATCTTGAGCTACTTTCTTTTTCTCACTTGCTGATAACCTGCTTCTCCTTCCTACATGATTACTAGAACCATGAATATTTTTAAGTACAGGGTCTAATACATTTGCAAAAATATCATAGCAATGTCTACATCCAAATTTACCAGTATCTACAAATTCATTGTATGTCATTCCACATTCATTGCATTGCAATACTCCTGTTTTTGTAAAACTAGGCAAAATGTCTGCATCTGCTGCTACATTTAAAAAGTCTCCTAAAAAGTTAGAAAAGTTAATTGGCATATTAAAATCCAAACTTTCTAATCCTAAACTTTTAGCACATTTATCGCAAAGTGCCATCTCCTTTTTTACCCCATTAATAATTTGTGTATAACGAAAATTCACTTCATTTTTTCCACAATTTTGACATAACATAACTATCAACCTCCTAATCTTCTACTAAATTAATTAACATATTTTTTAAGATATTTGCTCTTAGCATATCTTTTATCTCTTGTGGTACAATTAAGACATTATCACTTGTTGCTACTTTTAAAAGTTTCGCCTCTGTTTCAGAAATAATGCCCTCTGATAAGAAATTACTGATGAAAATGTCTACCTCTTGTGCTGTAATCTTATTATCAATACTACTAATTGCATGCATTAAATAATTACTTTTGGTAATATTGACTTTTGTAATCTTAATATGTCCTCCACCACCACGCTTGCTTTCTACATAATATCCTTGTGATGGCTTGAACCTTGTTGCTATTACATAATTGATTTGAGATGGTACACAATTAAAGTACTCTGCTAAATCATTTCTTTGAATTTCAATAGAGTCATCTTCTGAAAACATTTCTTTGATAAATTCTTCTATAATATCCGATATTCTCAATCCATCACTTCCTTTCTTTTATTAGCATTTTTAGACTTTGACTTTCTTTGACCTATAGTTTTATTATACTCTCTTTTTTCTGTTTGTCAATATATTTTTTGTGAATATTTGGTGAACTATTTTTTTGTCATATCTTCCATTTTATCTGCATTTTCTTTTTGATGTTCTAATGTAAGCCAAGCAAAATAGGAGGACACAAACTCCCCATATTTAGTCACATCTTCCATTTCTTCCATATTTCCTATTTTATTCTTTTTATTCATAAAAATTTCTCCTTTCTATTTTTGTGTGACAATTTGTTTTTAGTTTATACACAACAAAAACACACACTTCTATTAATAATAGTTGTGTGCATTTTATTTTCTTTTATACTGTTAAAATATGCTTTTCAATCGTAACTGCTACTCCATCTGAGTTATTGTCTAAAGTTACCTCATCTGCCATTTCTTGGATATATGGTGCACTATTTCCCATTGCAACACCCATTCCCGCGTTTTCTAGCATTGTTTTGTCATTTACATTATCACCTATTGCCATCACTTCTTCTGGTTTAATCTCTAATTTTTCAATTAATTTTAAAATGGCACTCCATTTATCTACATTTTGGCTACTTATTTCAGTATAGTAATATTCTAATGGTAATTCCTCTGTTCCATTTTTAATAATCTTTTTAGACATGTGACCTACATCTAAAACATCTACATTCTTAACCATTTTTAATTTTTTAATAATACTGCTAAAAATAATATTATTATCATCACAAATCATGATTTTACTGTAATCTTCTTCTTCCCTATCTTTTACATATTGATAAATGTCTTGTACAATATGTATATTCGTTTTTTTATCATCTGGTTTCCTACTATTTTCATGATGATAGAAAAGTGTGTTATAGTTCAAGGTTTTTGTAATAATGGTATTTTCCGTATATACGTTATAATAAATACTATTTTCTTCACAAATTTGAATTAATTGTAATACTTTTTTCTTATCTAGTAAATTCTGATAAATAGTCTCTTCTTTTTGCAAATCATAAACAATCGCACCATTTCCGCAAATAATATAGTGATTTGCTCCAGTTTCTTCTGCTAAGTTTTTAACAGATGCTGGACTTCTTCCTGTTGTTAGTACAACTTCTACTCCCTTTTCCATTGCTTGCTTAACCACTTGACAGTTTTGGCTCGAAGCTTGCCCGATAAGTATCTAATAAAGTACCATCTAAATCAATTGCAACTAATTTATACATTTTTTCTCCTTTTACATACAGAAAGTATATTACTCTGTTTATGTAATATACTTTCTTTTATTATGTTCTATTTATCCTATTTTAGTCAAGTTTTGTTCCACACTCACCACAGAATTTTGCATTTTTATCACTCATTGCTTTGCAATTTGGACATTGTTTTTTATCTTGCGTTGGCTTTGCTTTTCCACAATTTCCACAGAATTTTCCATTATTTTTTGAACCACATTCACAAGTCCACTCTGTATCTTCTACTTTGCCTACCATTGCAACTTTCATTTGTTCTTCTGTTGTTTTTGGTGCATTTTCTATATTTTGCTTGCTTAAATCCATTTGGCTATTTTGTGCATTCTGCCAAGGACCATTTGCAGCTCCACTTGTCATTCCATTAGTTGCCATATTCATCATACCAATTCCCATAAAGCCATTAATAGAACCACTTTTGTTTTCAGCAGCTTTTTGAACCGCTTCTGCATAAGCATCTACTAATCTTCCTTGTTGTAAATGCGCATTTGAACTAAACTCATAATTATCAATTTTTGCTTCTGATTCTTCATCAAGTGTTACTGATTCAACTGCAAAACATACAATCGAAATTCCTCTTCTTCTAACCTGCTCATCAAATACCATTTCATCCATCATAGTTCTAATTTCATCTGTTTGACTTGGCATTTCAAGCACAGGAACTTTATGTCTTTCAGAACCTAATTCATTGATTAAGTTTTGGAACACTGCGATAACTTCTGCACGCATTTGTTCTACAATTTGTTCTTTTGTATATCTATCTGCTGTTCCCGCTATTTCTTGCATAAATACTGCTGGATTACTAATCTTAAATGTATATTTTCCAAAACATTTAATTTCTACTCTCATTGGTGTTAAGGTATTCGTCATTTGATTTGGAATTGGATGTGACCAATCTTGGAATGGAATTGGTGCAGGTGTTCCAAACTTATTATCTAATATTTCCTTTGTATTAAAGAAGAATACAGCTTGTTGTTTAGCTGTTGCTCCATTGTATGTAAACCTTTCCCACATTTCTTTAAAAGTTTTGCCAAAATCTCCTGCAAAAAAAGATGGAGATGTTGAACTATCAAATTGATAAAATCCTTCTTCTGCTGTTGCATCAATAACCTTACCATTATCAAAAATAACGGCACATTGTCCTGGTGCTACAATAATGGTACTTTTGTTGCTAATTACTCCATTTGGAGTTGTTTTCTTTACCATTAATACATTATTCGACATGTCATCACAACGAATAGCCTCTTTCCATTGATCAGCTAAGGTTCCTCCTATAGCATCTTTTGCTGCTTTAAATAATCCCATATTTTTTCTTCCTTTCTTTCATAAAAATTGATTTATTTTTTATTTAAAATCATTCTACTTTAAAGTCTAACATTCTCTCTTTGTAAATTAGATAATACCCAGTTATATTCTCCTGTTGTAATAACACTTCCACAATAGTCACATTTTCCACTAGATGTAATTTGTGTTGGAGCTCCACAGTTTGGACAATTTGTTGTATTAACTTCTATTGTTCCTGGTTTCGTTTTTACTCCATTTTTTCTAATAAAAGTTAGTAAATAGGTATTAACTTTATCTAAACCTTTTTGTCCCTTTATTACTTGTTTTGTAGTAGCATCTATAATATAGTCTTCCATTCTAGAATTTAATCTTACTGTTAGAATTTCTTTATCTCCTTCTACACGGTAATTATATAAATGAGCATAGTTTACACAAATTCTATCCATAACATTGATTTGATTATTATTGATGTATCCTTGTAATTGATTTTTATGTTGTTCAAATAAGTTTTCTGTTTCAAATGTCCTAATAGTAGACCAATCTCTAGCAGTCCAAGCTTGTTGTAATTTGACAAATAAGTTTTTACTCCAAGCTACAAACTCTTCTTTATTAAATGCAGGATCATTTGCTTGAATTTTGTTCTCAATTTGGGTTTGTGTGGCATCTAATGCTTGCATGTTTGGCATATTATTCTGAGTCATACGTCTATAGAATTCATCGTTACGACGGCTATTTCCTGTATTTCTATTTTTTCCACTATTTTTAGCAACTACAACTGCAATTACAATAATCAAAAAGATAATGAAACTCCATCCACCGCCGAAAAAGAAAAAACCTCCACTAGAACTATAATCATCATCATCCCAAGAACTTCCCCAACTGCTACTATCCCATGAACTTCCACGATCCCAAGAGGAACCACCCCAAGAGGAACCACCCCAGTCACTTCCACTGCTATAATCTTCAAAACTTCCTACGTCTGCATATACAGTAGTATCAAAAATTTGAATTGCTAGCTTTATTACTAATGCAACTACTATTAAAGTTGCAAAAATGCAAAGTAATGACATGAAAAAATTTTTTATTTTCTTCATCTTAAGTTACTCCTTATAGAATATATTTATAAAATCTACTTAAAATAAATATATTTTTTATTATTGTTTTTTATTTATCAACATTATATTCTTTTTTGTAGAAATTTGTCAATGAATTTTATTGGGTCTTATAAAATTTAAAAATCTATTATTTTCTAAAAATTTCCAGTGTATTTTCATTTTTATTGCACAACATAAATACTGAAAAAGCAATTAAATAGTTTTTTCAAATGAACAATTATCACATAACTTAGGAGGTGAAAGACATGGCAAACAACAATAGCAATCGTTCTGTAGTTCCAGAAGCTAAAGAAGCTCTTAACAAATTCAAATATGAAGTAGCTAGTGAAGTTGGTGTTAACTTAAAACAAGGTTACAACGGTGATTTATCTGCAAGAGATGCTGGTAGAATCGGTGGACAAATGGTTAAAAAGTTAATTCAACAAGCTGAAAACCAAATGAAATAGTTTCATTTAAGAAACAATCCTTGTTGTATACTTATACAGCAAAAAAGAAACCTATTTAGATTACATATTTAGATAGGTTTCTTTTTATATAATTATTTACTTAAGCTTCTGGTTCTACTAAACCATAGTTGCTATTATCTTTCAAACGATAAATAACATTTACTTTTCCTGTTTCAATGTTGATAAATGTTAAAAATCTATCTTGTGGTTTTTCTTCTAGTTTTAGTTTTGCATCTTCTGGTGATAATGGTTTAATTTCATAATATAATGTTTTAATAATTTCACCTTCAATTGGGTGCGCTTCTACTTCTCTTGCAATTTCCTTGTTACGAATAGAATCAGTCATATTTTGTTGATCTTTTTTCGTCTTCATTTTTCTAATTTGACCTTCTAAAATATCTATATTTTTGTCAATAGAAGCATATAAGTCTCTATGTGCTGTTACTGCTCTAAATCTATCTGTTGGTGTTCTTACTTCTGTCTCTGCTACTTGCATTCCGCCTTCTGTTTTAATCGTTGCTGTAACATCAAATTCTTCTCCAAAATATTTTATTAATCTTTCTGATTTTTTACCAATATACTCTTTAATTGCATCTGTTGCTTTTAATTCTTTTCCTACTATTTTAATGTTCATAAATATCTCTCCTTCCAAATTTTTTCTTTGCTGTCTTTGGTATAAATTTATTATATACGTTTTCTTTTTTCTTTTCAAGTTTTTTTTGAAATTCATTATTCTTTTAAATAAATTTATTGCTTTCATAGAAATGTTCAGTTTTCTCTTGCCAAATCTCTTTTTCCATGCTATAATAAACACTGTTAAATTATGAACTTACAAAAGGGAGGTGCCAAAAGATGCCAAATATCAAATCAGCAATTAAACGTGTTAGTGTTATTGAAAAGAAAACTCTTAGAAATAATATGATTAAATCTGGATATAAATCAGCTGTTAAGAAATTCGAACAAGCCGTAGAAGCCGGAAATAAAGCAGAAGCTACTGAATTATTTTCTTTTGCTACAAAAAAAGTAGATCAAGCTTGTACAAAAGGTGTTATCGTAAAAAACACTGCAGCTAGGAAAAAATCTAATATGGCTAAAAAATTAAATGCTATGAACTAAATTTTAATAAAATTGTGCACAGTTTTATTAGTTTTAGGAAACTTTAGTAATGTAGACTTCTTAACTGTATGAATGTACGTAAATTGCAGTTAAGTTATACTTTAGCAAATAAGTTATTTGAACTCCATTTATTTTAATAGTGGAGTTTTTTCTTTTTCTCCTTTTCTTGGTATAAATTACCTTTGCTTTCATGATTTTATTTATGGTATCATAAATATAAGTTAGATGACTTTATTGGAAAGGGGTATCTTTATGCGTCAATTATTATTAGAATTTAAAGAAATGGATCATTCCATCTTAAATTTAATGAAATCTGGAATTAAATTTTCTTTTTGCTTAAGTATTTTATCCATTCTCGTTTTGCTTACATATGACTTTGTTTATACCATTCCTTTTGTTTATGATATTGGATTTTCTTTATTTAAAACTAGCTTATTTTTTATCGTAGGCTTTGTTGTTTTCGCCTTTGCTTTTAGTAAAATTCAAAAGGAAATTAAAAGTTAATTTCATAACAGTAAACCAGCAAATAAATACTTGCTGGTTTTTTTACATCTATTCTAGATTTAATTTTCTGCTTAAAAAATAATTCGTAAATGTATAAGTAGTAATCAAAGAAATAGCTACTACGATAAGAGCCTCACCAAGAATTGTCCCAATTAATTCATATGGTACCTCATTTGTCACTAAAGCATTTGTAAAGTCCATTTTATTCTTTAAGAAAATCACTATCATTTCTATTACATTTAAAAATTGAAATATCATATAAAAGGCAACTCCTACTCCAATAGAATTCGCAATCTTATTCTGCGAAAAGCTATGCCCTACTGTCATAGCTGCATAAAATAGCGAAATTGTATTAATATATCCTAACAACATAGCTCCTGCAAGAATACATCTAACAGTTTCTATACTCATATTAAATTCTTACTCTATAGAAATAGAAAATGCCTCCCACATACTCCTTATTTCTTCACTACCTGAACCCAAAGCAATAAGACAGCCTAAAAAACTAAACGCAACTGTTACAATAAGTGCTACCACATCTGTAATTAAAAAAGATAATATGATGCTACTCTTTTTTACTGGTAATGTATTGGTCAAATATCCTTCTTCTCTTAACACTTTTTTATAATAATTTCTAATGGCTAAGAAAAAACAATAAACAAGACTAAGCACAATAGCAAGAACAAAGGTGAATATTGAAATAGGTATTAAATATTGAAAAATAGGCACAGCTTCTTCTAATAAACTGAATATTCTTACTAATAACCCTAATCCTAAAATTGCCATCCAAAATAGAAATAAGCTTTTTCCCTGTGATTTCATTTCATATTTTAATAACTTTCCTAACATTGTTTAAATACCTCCTTAAATGCATTTTCAATAGACGTATGATATTTATTTCTCACTTCATCTGCACTACTATTTAATAAAACTTTTCCTTGATGAATAAAAATAACATCATCTAAAATTTTCTCAATATCTGCTATTAAATGTGTAGAAATAATAAGGCTTGCACCTTCTTTAAAATTCTTTAGTATTAAATCTAAAATTTGATCCCTTGCAACTGGATCTACTCCACCAATTGGTTCATCTAATATATAAATATCTGCTTCCCTACTCATGACCAATACTAGTTGTACTTTCTCTTTCGTTCCCTTTGACATTTGTTTTAATTTATCTTCTTTTTTTATCCCTAATTCACCTAATAATTTATATGCCTTCTCTACATTAAAGTCACTATAAAAGTCTTTAAAATATGCTATTACCTCCGCTACTTTTTTATCATAAGGTAAATAAGTTCTTTCTGGCAAATAAGAAATAACCTTTTTGCTTTCTATTCCTGGTCTTTGCCCCTCAATTAATATTTCTCCTGATGTAGGCACCAATAGTTCATTCATAATTTTAATTAAAGTAGTTTTCCCACTTCCATTACTCCCTAATAAACCAACTATTCTTCCTGCTGGTATCTGGAAGCTAACATTATCTAAAGCTTTTTTCACACCATAATCCTTGGATAAGCTTTTACATGTTATCAATTCCATTTTTCATTCCCCTTTCTTTATTTTTGTTTCATCACATACTGTCTAATTTCATCTTCCCCAAAGCCTAGTTGTTTCATATTTTCCTGAAATTTACTAAAAGTTTCTTTGGCTAACTCTTCCCTAATTTTTTGTACTAATTCTTTATCTTCTGTCACAAATTTTCCATTTGTTCTTTGGGTGTAAATCAATCCTGTTTGTTCTAAATCTACCAAAGCCCTTTGTACTGTATTTGGATTTGCTTTTATCTCTATGGCTAAATCTCTTACAGAAGGAAGTCTCTCCCCTGCTGGATATTCTCCTGCTACAATAGCAAGCTTCATTTTTTCAACTAATTGTATATAAATAGGCCTATCATTTTCAAAATTCCACTCCATTTTTTCTCCTTTTATTGTATTAATGCATTAATAC
>JAAWKD010000072.1 GCA_022797215.1 Clostridia bacterium | reverse complement strand
CAAGCTCTTTTTAGAATTTCGCATTTTTAGTTTTCTCCTATCTTTTTTCTTGTTTCTATTTTATTCTAAGAGTATAAAAAATAACTAGAATCAAGGATTTTGTTCCTATCTCTAGTTATTAAATCAATTTTAATTTTCTACTACTTTACATCTATTCAATTCATATTCTTCTTTTAACATTTTACTCTTTATAATATTTGCATCTCTACTATTAAACCTCTTTTTTAATGAGCTTATTACTCTTTTCTGGCATTCTGGAGTCCAATATATTTTTAACTTTTCCATTGCTCTTGTTATGGCTGTATAAAATATATTATGAGAAATTAGTTCTTCCATTTCTTGTGTAATAATTATTTTTACAAAATTATACTCTAACCCTTGTGCTTTATGTATAGATACTGCATATGCAACTGAAAATGGCACAACAGCTTCTGAATTTAAATCATCATCATCTTCATCATAGTCTTTAAATTCATTCACATAAAATTTTACAATTGTCTTATATTCTGTATTTTCTATGAAAACTAGCCCAACTTCTTCTATATGTGACTGATCAACTACATTATCAATTTCTACTTCAAACCAGATTTTCCTTTCCTCTACTTGTATATTTATAATTTTCCCCTTTAGATTATTATAGATAACTGGTGAAAATCTAGTAGATTCATTAAACAAAATAGGATCCCCAATTTTGTATGTACCTATACCCCATTCTACTGCTTCGTTTTTGTTACTATTTTGCATAAATCTATTAATATTATTAATACCATATAAACCATCATAATTTAAGCATAATATTATCTCATCATCTGTATATTTTAAAATACTTTTATCCAATGTTTGTGCATACCTATTTTTTACTATCCACTCTGTAATATCATCACTTAGATTTCTTACTTTGTCCCATAATTTTTTTAAATTTTCATTTTTACTTCTATATGGTTTCACAAGCTCATGTATTGATTTATCTTCCATTAGCATCTTTGCAACGCCAAACCAATTGCCAAAATGTATTGCCTCGATTTGGTAGATATCTCCCACTAATATTAATATTTCAAATTCCATCTCCTTTAATATTTTGAGCATATCTTCATTACTTACTGTACTACATTCATCTATTATTAACACTTTACATTCTTTTTCTATTATATTATTGGTTAATAATTTTTTTATAGTATAAAATTCACTATTTGATACATCTACTTTTCTTCTTAAGTTTTCAACAGCAGGATGAGTATTGGCCAAATATATTTTCTTATCTTCATTAAAATAATTAGATATATGTTTAATCATCGTTGTTTTTCCAGTTCCTGCTGCACCATATATTAATGCTAATTTTGACTTTTCAAATAATTCTTCCATAATTTGTTTTTTATCTATATCATCTATCACTTGATTTTTGAGCCAAAACTTCACGGTTCTTTTATAGTCTTGTATTCCCTCATTGCAAAGCGATTTCAGCCTTTTTATTATTTCCATAGTATCTTCTTCATAAGATTTTATATATACATTGTTGTTTTCATCAACTAGCTCTTTATTATTATGTTTGTAGTATAATTTTTTATTATATGTTTTTATTAGTTCTTCAACGTTCTCAAATCCTATCAGCTCTGATTTTGGTGTATATATGCAACCATTTTGCTCTGCATTTAGTTGTATGTATTTAGCCAAAATTTCATCTTCTCGTCCTTGAACATTAATACATTCTAGTAAATCATATCTTTTTGGATTATGCTTATACAAACTTCTAGCAAATGGCATTTCTTCAAATGGTATGCAGCCTTTTTTCAAATATAAATTTGACAATCTTTGATTCTGCTCTGAGTCGTATTGTCTTTTTATTACCATATTATTACAATTATGTAGTAAATACCTCAATATATTGGTTCCTCTTTGATCTCCCTCAAAAATCTGCCTACATTTATCCAGCAAATCAAATATATATCGAGTTTTACATATACTATTAAAGTAAAACTTTATTTTTTCATAATACTGCAGTTCCCAATCCGCTATATCTAGTAAACTATACCCTGTCTCTGTTAAAAATGACATAATTTGTCGATATTCAGTATAATTTGACTTTAATTCACTTCTTTCTCCAAAAATTCTGTATAAATTGTTTATTTCACAAGGTCTTATTGCTACTTGCCAATTATTAATAATTTGAATATCTGTATATGAACCAAATATTTTTACATTTACTTTTATTGTGGAAATTTTTATAGAGTAGTTTGTATTAATTTCACATTTTGTATACATAGTAATTCTGTCAAATTTGTTCGTTGTGCCTATTGCTTGTGCTAAAGTAATTTCATAATATATTTTATTATCAATAAAAAATGGTTTCGTTTTTTGAACATAATATCTTCCATCTATAAATTTTCTATTATTAATAATTGCAATTTTCTCTATTGTTTGAGCTATTTCTCCATAATATTCATAGTATGATTTATCCGTATTCAAAGGAAATTTATCAATATTCTTTAATATTTCCATCTCATAATTATTTTGGCAAAAGTCTTTTATTTTGATTAGATATTCATAATACTTCAACATTAATCTTTCTGAATTTTCGTTAGTTGGCGTAAGATGTCCTACTGAATTTTGAACAAATCTATGGAACTTACTTAAAAAGCCAAATTTAGCTGTACTTTTTATATAGCTTACAGCTTTTTCTATATTAGCATAATTAATTTCTAATTCTTCTTCATTCACATTACTTAATATCTTTAGTGCTATATGCTCTATTAGATTTCTCAATCTTGTCAAAATATTTTGAGACATAAAGCCTCTATTATAAATTTGAGCCTTTTCTATATTTTCACAAATAACACTATCTATATTTCTTATTTCTTCATCTAATTGATACGTTTTTATTTTATTTATATGATTCAATTTTTTCCCCGCCTTCTTATTGCATCTAAAGTCTATTTTTACTACTAGGAAAATAATAACATATTTTTACCTCCTAGTATAATAATGTTAAGCCAGAAATGACTCGACATTATTTTATTTTTTTCTATGAGTTATTCAAAAACTCATAACATAATATTAGACCAATTTATGGTATAATTATTGTAATTGTTA
>JAAWKD010000071.1 GCA_022797215.1 Clostridia bacterium | reverse complement strand
CGGGTATTTGTAGAGCCTTGATGCTGTGTTCAGATATTTCTTCCAGCTTTCTTCATTCCTCGCCACTTCCTTTGATGTTTCTGCGGAAAGTGCGGAAATTAAGTCATATTTTCTCATGGTAAACCTCCATTTCCTGTTTATTGTTTTTGGGCAAAAAAAAAGGCGGCTATGGTTCGTTCATAAGCCATTGCCACCAGTGACGGTAAACTTTATTCAATTTTTGTTTGCTCCCTTCCTAGAATTTTGTATAAGAAAAGCACCTAAGATTTCTCCTAAGCGCCTTTACTCTCTCTTACAAAAAAATCATGTTTATAAGTGTTAAAAATCAATTAATTTCTTCTACATTATCTACTCTTTTATATGTTCTAATTTCAAATTCGCCATCCTCATTAAAACCATACCTAAAGAAAAAACCATTATAATGAAATACATATCTTGCAAATATTCTCCATATTTCACTATCATAAGTTTCACTTTCTGAAAATTTACTTCTCATTATATCCGTAGAAATTTGTGTAAAAATACTTTTGTATTCCTTTCCTACTGTTTCAACACTTGACAAAAAATCATTCCATTCTGTCAATATTTCTTCTTGTTCATTTTCTTCAATGGTTAAAAAATACTCTGATATATAATCAACAGCTCTTTTGCTAATTATTACCATTAATCTCAGCTCCAGCATTTGCTTCATATACCGAATAATATTTTTTACAGGTTCTTTAATATTCAAAAGAAAATCCAAAATATCTATAGTATGTATTCCAAACTCTTTTGCATGAGAAACGATAATCAATGTAGCTTCACAAGCGATTATTTCTTTTTTGTATTTTTTTGATATAGCCATCGCATCATAATCACATATTCCAAATAAGTCTTTAAGAGTATTATTGCTAAACGCTTCACAATTAATATCTTCATAGTTATCTACAGAAATTAGTTTCTCGGCATAATCCTTTATTTTTACAGATTCTTCCATCCAATATTGCTTTTCTTCCTCTGGTGTTTCATTGACAAACAATTTTCCTTGATAAACTCCCATAGATGCAACCACATCTCTGGCATTAGTATCAACAATTGTTTTTGTCTCATCCTTTGATGACTGTAATATCGAAACAGGAATAACAACTCCATGCTCGTTCAATGTATTAGTAGGAACCCCTAATTTATATAACAGAATCATAGCCGAAAAAGACAAAACATATCCGTTATTTTTCTTTTCGGTATCCTCTTCCAACATATTTCTGATGACTACACTTTTTTCTTTTAACATAGCTAACACGAATTGCTCATATGTTAGTTTTGTACATTTGTATAAAGAATAAAGTGTTGTTGGCATCTGGCTAAAATCTTTATAATATTCCAGCCAATCAAACTCTTTTTGTGGCATAGTATTTTCTTGAATCCATTGTATAAACTGATTCTGATTCTGCGTTTTATCCAAATTTTGATCCATGCAAAAACTTTTTGCCAAACCACAATCCATCATCTTCGTCATACATTTCCTCACTAAAAAACAGTCGATTGGCATAATTTCTGCAATAACATATTTACTTTGACCAATTTCTATGCTATCCCCTACCTTTTTTCTAAATAAGCCAAGTTTAATAGCATACTCCTTATATATATGTATTGCAGATTCCCATTCATATGGTTCTTCTGGTAAAACTTTATCATTATATATACAATAAATTATTGAATCCTCTGTATCTACTCCTTTAAGAAATACGGCTGTATCTTTGTCTACATTCTTTATTTTTACAATTGAATTATCACCTTGCCCTACATTTAACCCCCAATATTTACCAAATACATCTATATTGTTTTTATCACTTCTGAGTAATGCCATTGTTAAAAATTTACTGCTCGATTCAAAATCCGACTCTCTCTCGTATACCATCGCAACCAAAGTTAAAGTATTAACATTATTACTCTTTTTCGCATAAAACATTACATTTTCTGGAATTACTCTTTTATTTTGAAGTGAAATATATAAAATATTATTTACTACATAAGGATCTTCTTTATAAATATCAAATATACTCAAAAAAGTATTGAGCGCTTCTAACACATTTTCTTTTGCAAGCAAAATAGCTGCCTTCATTCTCAATTTTCTTGGAGACATCTTTTTTAATATTTCATACTTTTTAATTATTTCCATAGCATCATCATACAAACTATTTTGCATGAAAACTTCTATTAGAAATTCTTCGGTTTGATTGTTTAAATATAAAAGCGAACCATCTCTTCTTTTCGTAACTATTGTATCTAATATTGACTTATCTTTACTATCTTGATATATTTCTAACAAAAATTCCAGATAATTTCCGTACTTGTCCTGATAACTCTTATAAATTTCTCGTGAGTAATCCATTCCTTTAGAAATTTTCATCATATTAACATACATCAAAAATAATACCAAATGTTCAGATAATATATATTTATAATCTTCAAAAAATAATATTATTTTTTCCGGCGTATTTACCCACTGTAACAAGAAATCATACAATAACATATATCTTCTTGTTTCTTGACAAAACTTCACAATGTCTTGTTGATTCGCTATTCCTCTTTTTATTTGTAATAAATAAATCACTTCCCGAATATCAATGTCTGTCCTAAGAGAATCTGGTAATTTTTCTATTAACTTATCCACATCAGTATCATCTGCTAACACTGCACTTCTAAGCAAAACAAAATAAAATATCTTTTTATATTCTACCTTTAATCTTAAATATAGGTTAATCTTGTCTTTTAATTCAATGCAGAGAGTTTTCAAATTATCAGTATTTCCATCTTGTGAATATCCATCAATATATTCCAATTCCTGTTTTTGCCAAATCAACATTTCTTCCAACACATTTTTACTTTCCTTTATCAACTCCCTCATCGAAATATATATGCCATAATTATTTTGTTTATATAAATACATAAACATAATTCTATCCACTAACCATTGTTCCGTAGCATAATATTCTTTTTTGCTAATACTTATTACTTGTGCACCATATTGTATTTCTGCTTCCTGTGTATAAAAATTAGAAAAATCTCCCTCTTTAATTTCTTCTATTATTTGCCTCAAAATAGAATCTTTTGTCATAAGCAACAATCTTCCTAACAAATCAGCATCTTCTAAATTGAGTAATATAATTTTTCTTATAATATCTTTTTTGATAGACTCACATTCTATATCATCAAGAGCATCTAGTGAATATTTCTTTTCCAGTTGGCAATCCGAAATCATTGACAAATTCATCTTTATAGCAGTATC
>JAAWKD010000070.1 GCA_022797215.1 Clostridia bacterium | reverse complement strand
AATTGGTCTAATATTATGTTATGAGTTTTTGAATAACTCATAGAAAAAAATAAAATAATGTCGAGTCATTTCTGACTTAACATTATTATACTAGGAGGTTTTTATGCCTGAAATAGAACTTTTATCTCCTGCTGGAGATTTCGAATGTCTAAAAGCTGCTGTACAAAATGGCACTAATAGTGTCTATTTTGGTGTAGATAAATTTAACGCCAGATTTTATGCAACAAATTTAAACTCAAATTCTTTAAAAGAAGCTATTTTGTATTGTAAACTTCGTAATGTGAAAACACACTTAGCATTAAATACTCTTATTAAAAACTCCGAGTTTGAAGATGCTGTTCTTTTAGCCAAAGATGCTTATGAAGCTGGGATTGATGCCATTATTCTTCAAGATCTAGGCTTAGCTAAATATTTAATTAATCACTTTCCAGACCTGCCAATTCATGCAAGTACACAAATGACTGCACATAATTTGCAAGGTGTTTTAGAATTAGAAAAACTGGGGTTTAAAAGAATTGTTCTTGCACGTGAGCTTTCTATTAGTGAAATTGAATATATTTGTAGTAATAGCCATGTAGAAATTGAAACCTTTATTCACGGTGCTCTATGCATCTGCTATTCTGGTCAATGTCTGTTTTCTAGTGTAGTTGGTGGTCGCTCTCGGTAACCGTGGAAAATGTGCTGGTCCTTGTAGACTTCCTTATGAGTTATTAGCTCAAACTCCTAATGGTAATAAGACCTCCATTTTGGATAAAGGTTATTTATTAAGTCCAAAAGATTTATGTGGTTTAGCTCATATTCCTCGTCTTATCAAGGCTGGTGTAAAATGTTTTAAAATAGAAGGTCGTATGAAAAATCCAGAATATGTAGCAACTGTTACTCGTATCTATCGTAAATACATTGATTTGGCTTTAAGCGACCATAATTACATAATTGATGAACAAGATGTTACTGATTTAATGCAAGTATTTAATCGTGGAGGATTTTCTAGTGGTCATTTAGATAACCATGTGAATAAAGAACTTATCTTTTCTGAAAAGCCTAATCATATGGGAATTTATCTAGGAACCGTTCAAAAATACAATAGCACTAAGGGGCATATTACGCTTTCTTTGGAGGCTCCTTTATCTGTTGGTGATTCTGTTAGTCTAGAAAAAGAGACTGGTAGTTACTTAGTCTCTGAATTAATGGAAAAAAATCAAAATACGAAAAATGCTGAAGTAGGACAATATATTACTATTGGTAGAATGAAAGGTAGAATTGCTGTTGGAGATAAATTATATAAAGTAACTAGCAAAAAGTTAATGGAACAAGCTCACCTTTCTTATCAAAACTGCGAAAATAAAAGAATACCTCTTAATTGTAATGTTACTATCAAGAAAGATACACCAATTCAAATGGAACTATTTACAATTAATGAAACACATCCATCTGACCTTTATCACCATATCAAAATCAAAGTAATTTCTGATGTTATACCTACAGAAGCTTTAAAAACACCAATTAATATGGAAAGAATTATGAAACAAATCTCCAAGACCAATAATACCCCTTATACTTTCGAAAATATCACAGTTTATTTAGATGATGGGCTTTATGTACCAAGTATTAGTAGCTTAAATGAACTTAGAAGGAATGCCATTGAAGCTTTGGAAAAAGAATTAGAAAAGCGAATTTTACGTATAGCTCCCCCATTAAGCTTAAAAAACGAGGATGCTATCACTTACATCCCTAACTTAGACCATCCTAAAATTTCCTTATTTTTAAGAGATTTACATATAGACTATGATTATACACAATTGCCCAAAGAGAAAATTAATAGAATCTATTTGTCTTTGAAATTGTTTGTAGATAAACAGTATACTAGTATCATTGAGTATCTTTCTGAGAACTACAATCTATACATTTATCTACCAACTATTATTAAAGGCAATTACAAAAATATTATTATCAATTCTTTTGATGATATTACTGCTAGATTTTCTATAAAAGGCTTTGTCCTTTCTAATATTGCTGATTTCGAATTTTTGAAGAAATACCAAGGAAAATATAAATTTATTGGTAATTACTCCTTAAATGTGTTTAACCAACATACTATGAAAGAGTACAAAAAGTTAGGACTTAATTGTATTACTTTATCTAGAGAATTAAATCAAGATGGTTTAAATGAAATATTACATACTTCTAATATTGATACAGAACTAATTGTCTATGGAAACCTTCCTATCATGGTATCTAACTACTGCTTTCTAGGGAAAACTAACCATTGTTATCCTGACTGTGGACAAAATTGTACTAAAATTTCTAATTATTATTTAAAAGATAGATTAGGCTTTGAATTTAGAATTATACCTGATAGTTTTCAAACTGTTACTCTAATTTGTAATAGTAAAACACTTTCCATTAGCACCAAAGAGTTGCCAATTACCTCTGTGCGATTAGACATGATTGATGAAACAATTGAGCAAATTATGGAAGCTATTAATAAAGCTTATGTTCGTGAAAAATTAGAAGGTTTGCAATATACTAATGGAAATCTGTATAGAGAAGTTTAAAGGAAAATGGGACGGTTCTCTTTTCCAAAACATACATTTTTAAAGCCAAATAGAGAGCGACTAACGCTCTCTATTTAGCTTTACTATAATTCCATACTGTACTTTTAGATATATCTAGCAGACTTGCAAGTTCCTCTATTTTAACATCAGTTTGACTTCTTGCCTCTTTTATGACATGTTTCAAAATTTCTTTTTCTTCTCTCATGTCTTTCGCTTTTTTATCATACTTTTTTTCAATCTCTTGGATAAATTCTAAAATATCTTTTTCTTTTATATCAATAAATTCTTGGTCAATTTCACCGCATACTAGCATGTATAAATTGAAATTGTTCTTCAAATCCTTGTATTGAACCAAATAGCAATTTTATGCCTTGATTATTAATTATCATCTTTTCCCCTATAAATTCATTATAACTAGAATATTGGTATTCCCACATATCTTTACATATACATGCCTTTACTGGGTTATTGTGTATATATCTTAAACAACAATACAATTGTCTTTCGTTTAGTATATCCTGTGTATAATATCTATCTCTAAATACATATCCCACTCTTCTATTTAGTTTATTATAAAACTGCGAATATGACGTATTTAATTTCTGCATAAATTTGCTTAAATATCGGCAGCGAGATTGCCGGTATTCCCACCGAAACCGTTCTGGCGATCACACAGGCCCAGGTTTGGGGCGGCACAGCAATTTTCTGATTAT
>JAAWKD010000027.1 GCA_022797215.1 Clostridia bacterium | reverse complement strand
ATAAGCACAAAACTCGCTACTGGTGGTTTGGTTAGACCTTAGCCAGACGGGGTTTCCACCCGTTAGATTACTTACCCTTTGCTGGGCGCACAATTACTAGTTATCTGTAAGTATTATACCACTTTTAAGAAATTTTGTCCTGCTTTTTCGCTAAAAAAGTAAATATGGTCTTGACTTTTGCATAAATTCGTGCTATAAAAATGACAAGTGATATAAATACATACCTACTTATTGCTGAAACTCGCTAATTTATTAGTATAATTTTTTATTTAAAGAAGTGGCTAGACGTTAAGAGCTATGTAAAGATTAATAGTTATTGGTATTTGAAAAAGATGTAAACACCAATTTAGAAAGTGAAAGAACCTCTGTATTACAATTACTTGAAGGGAGGTTTAAATATGCAAAAGCATAACTTTTTATGTGTATTCAATAATAAATTGAGGAAAAATTCTCATATAAGTTGTTATGTCTAAAGTGTGTTAGCAAAAAGTTGCAAAAAAACTAATGTAACACTTGAAAAATAAAGAGTTTAAGAAAGGTAAACAAGCAAAATACTGCTTGTTTTTTTGGTGTAAAAAATGGAAATAAAAACAGATACTGAAAAACTAGGAATTTCTGTTGATGAAGCTAGAAAAATATTAGGCATAGGAAAAAATTTAATGCTTGAACTTGTAAAATTAGAAGGCTTTCCAGCAGTAAGATTTAAGAGAAAGATAATTATAAATAAAGAACTTATGATAAAATGGTTTGCTGAAAATTTTGGTAAATATGATGGATATAAATATTAAATTTCATAAAATGGGCTGACAAAGTGGGGAATACACGTTAGAATAGATCTAGATTATATATATATTTAGGTCTATTCTTTTTTTATGAAATGGAAAGGATTTATATATGATTAAAATACAGGAAATAACATCTATAAAAAAGGAAACAAAAAATGACTTAAATAAACACTATTGTATTAGTGTTCAAAACAAAAGAAATGGTTTTGAAGCAAGAATCACATTAGAAATTATAGGAGGTGGTAAAAATCCAAGACTTTCTGCTTTTAGTAGTAATTCAAAATTAGATTCAATTACTAAAATATTAAGAAAGATAACGGAAAAACTTATTGAATATAAAAATTCCAATTTTCTAACAAAAGAAGTTTTATTGAAAATTTATGATAGCTTAATGTTCTCTATTCAAGAATTACAGCTAACATCAAATATGGATATTATGAAATCAATTAATAATATATTTCAAATATTAACTACTAACAATAATTATATTGTGCAACCACAAAATAATATGATTGAAATGCAAAATAGTTATAATAATTATGTTCCAAATCCTATTATAAACAATATAAATAGTACAGAACAAAATACTGTAGCATTTCAAAGTAATATAAGCAAAGTAGTATCAAAAAGTTTTAAAGATGTTGCTTTAGAATGGTTTGAATATAAGTTATCTCTTATAAAAGAAAGTATAGATAATCCAAAGCCATTAAGTCCTAAAACATTACAAGGATACAATGATGCTATAAATACCCAAATACTGCCATATTTTAAAAATAACAAGAATATTAGTTTACTTACTGAAAAAAATTTCAAAGATTGTATAATGTCTTTTAATGGTTATCGAAATAAAGAAACTGTATATATCGTTTTAAAAATGATTTTAGACTTTTCAAGAGAAAAGGGATATATTTACTTTGTTCCAAAAATAAAAAAGCCTAAAAAGCCATATACAGACAAAGAAGAAGGTATTATATTCATTGAGTCAGATAGACAAGATATATGGCTTGATTATTTTGAAAAAGAAAATACAGATATATCTATGCTTTTTGAAACAATGCTACTTACAGGACTTCGTCCTGAAGAAACTTGTGGTTTAAAATGGTGTGCTATTAAAGAAGAAACAAAAGAATTATCAATTAATAATGCTTATAAAGATTTTCCAATCTACAATGAAGAATATAAGATAATAGGACATAATCGTGGAGATGGAAGATTAAAAACCCCTGAAAGCTACAGAACAATTCCTTTAAATGATAGATTAAACCGAAGATTATTAGAACATAAGGAAAAACAACAAAAGTTATTCAAAACATATAAGATAAATTGGAATGAAAAAGAGTATATTTTTCTAAATCAATATAGAAAACCTTTCATTCCTGAAAATTTATCTGGAAATATGAAAAAATTTATTGAAAAATATAATCTTGAACACATGACACCTTATGGATTAAGACATTCTTTTGCGTCATTTTGCTCGGAAAAAGGTATGGATCAGCTTGTTCTTATGAAACTTATGGGTCATTCTGATTTTAATACTACGCAAAAATACTATATTTCAATTTCTAATAAGAGAAAAAAATTAGCAATGGAAAAAGCATACAAGAGTATATTAGAAAAGGAAAATGCTATGTAAAATGTTAAATTTAAAACGGGGGAATAAAAAATCCCTAAAAATAAGCAAAAAAAGAGATTTTTGATATTCAAACTGGGGAATCCAATTTTATATCTAAAACCTCTGAAATGGTGAGCCATAGAGGATTTGAACCTCCGACCGTCAGATTAAGAGTCTGCTGCTCTACCAACTGAGCTAATGGCCCATTTATGAAAATTTTATTGTCCAGTTATCTTCTTTTATATTAGGGGATAACTGGGGACTAGTGGGGACAACCACTAATTATTAACTTTATTTAAAACTTTAAACCTACTGAAAATACTGTGTTGTAGCAACTAATTTATAATAACTTATGGTTCGATTAAGAGTCTGCTACTCTACCAACTGAGCTAATAGCGCATATGAAATTCAATAGTATTATTATAAGTCGCACCCTAGGCTTTTGTCAAGTATTTTTTTATATAATCTAAAAAAGCTTATACAGGAAGGTTATTCCTATATAAGCTTTTATTTCCTTATTTCTTTGTTCCTTTTCTCACAATTCTCTCTTGCGGGCTATATGTATCTTTTGATAATAAAGTCTGAGAAATAATTTTTCCATTATGTTTTAAGATCTTATATCCTTCACTTCTACAACCATTAAATCCAATTTGTTCTACTACCTCTTTTCCTTCTGCTAAGGTAGGATCCTCTTTATAAACAGTTGTGTTATTAATATAAGAAGTTATTTTAGATTGAATAATAACTTCATATTCTACCTCCTCCTTAATACCATAAATGCTAATCTTACATACTCCATTTTGAGCAGTTGCTACAATTTTTATTGGATAAGTTCTGGTATTTTTAAAACAAAAATCTAAACTTCCATAATATACAGTGGCATCTCTACTAGCTGCTACATAATCTACGGTAAAGGTATGATTGGTTCTTTCTGTAATTTCTAAATTTGCTAACAACGCGGTGTTATACAATGTTGAGGATACTTGACAAACTCCTCCACCTACACTTGGTACTACTTTTCCTGCTATATATGCAGTTCCTTCTTTCCAACCAGCTTCTATTGTTCTAGATCCTACCGTTTTATTATATGAAAAAGTTTCTCCTGGTCTAATAATAATTCCATTAATTTTTTTTGTAGCTAACTCTACGTTATGGGCTCTATTACGTGCACTTGCATCATAAATTGTTGAAAAGGTCGCAATTTGTTCTGAAAAGGCCTCTTCTCCTAAATCTGATAATTTCTTTTTCGCCTGTGTTATCTTTAGCGGAATTTCATATTCTTCTCTATCTTCTTGAATTAGTTTCTTTGCTTCTTCTAATGAAATTCCAAAATCTATTCCATCTTCTTCGACATGTACCTTAGTTGGATTTCTTTCTACATAAGCATCTTTGGGTTCTTTATATATTTCATTTCTTATTTTTTCTATGTTAATTGGATTTGGCTTCCTCTTTTCTACTGGAATTTCAATTTCTTGATAAGGATTGTGGATATTTTCTAATTGCTCAATAATTTGATTTTGTAGCTCTTCTTTTTTGATAACATATCCTTCTTTTCCTTTTACTACAATTAGTTTCTTGTCTTCTATATAATAACTATATTCTACTACTGCATCTTTCATCTTAGAGTTAGTATCACTAATGGTTGTTTGCATAAATTCTTCATCCCAGTGAAGCTTTGCTTCAACTTCTTTTGGGAAAAACTTATGCCATAAAATAGCATAATTATTAGTAACAATATTTCCACCTCTACCAATATTATATGCTTCTGCTACTGCTGTGTCTACATCAAATTTTGCATTAAAAGTATTTGCGTTCACACTAACTTCTAATTCCCCACGCTTTAATACTAAGCTATCTTTCTCATTAGAAAACTTCTGATCAATAGCATCATTAATACGTTTTTTTGCTTCCTCTATAGTTAAATCACTTACATCAATTCCTAGAATGGAAATTCCTTTTAAAATGTTTTTATTATTAATATTCATTAGAGCAAAAATAATGGAAAATATAGATATAATAATAAGAGCAATCACAACACTAAAAGTAATAATAATTCCTTTTTTCTTATTTTTAGGCTGTTTTTCTACTGGTGCAAACTGTTGACTTTCCTTTTCAATCTCACTTTTAGATTCTTCCACTGGGCATCCTTCTTTTTTCTCAGGCTCTTGCATCTCTTTCTTTCGTTCTTTGCTCTCTTCTTTTTTTTCTGGAATCTCCTCTTTTTTCTCTTCTATTATAATTTCTTTTTGTTCCTCTATTAACTCTTTTGCTTCTTGTATAATTTGTTCTGCATTTTCATTTTTTGCTTTTTCGACATCCTCTTTTGGTTCTTGCTTTACTTCTTTTTTAACGTTCTTCTTATTTTTCTTCTTAGGCTTTTCTTCTTTGACTGTTTCCTTTTTTTCCGTCTTTTCTTCGGTTACTTTCTCTTGTTCTTTAGCTTCTTCTGCTTTTTTATTTTCTTCTTCCATAATTTTCTCCCTTAAACCAGTATATACTTTCCTTTGAAATAATATTACCACAGTTATGTTTTATTTACAATAAAAATTATTTGATATTTTGTCAGATTTTAGAAAATTTTCTTTAATTGTACTAGACAATTTTTTTCTTTTCTAATATAATTATTTTAGCATTACAAAATTACATAAAATGCAATTGACATAGCAATAAAGTATACAAAGTTTAGATTTACTTAGCAATTTATTGCTTAGTAAATTTTAGTTTTGCTATTTTACAAAATTTCGGAAAAGAGGGATATTTATGCTAGGACATATGATAGCTTATATTCGTAAAGATAGAAAATTAACAAAAGCTAGTATTTCTAAAGGAACCAATATTAATACTGGGCACTTAACCCATATTGAAAAAGGGGAAAGAAATCCTAGTCATAAAGTACTTAAAAACATGTGTAAAACAATGGGTATTCCTTATAGACCTTTAATGTATACCTATGATAAAGAAATTACAGAAGAGCAAGAAGGATATAAAGTTGAAAGTCATATCGCATATGATAAAATTCCTGCTATAGATTTATTAGGCAGTTTTATTGCTTGTCCGCTTTCTGCTCCTGGTGCTTGTATTGCTGTAAAAATGAACGATACTTCAATGGAGCCTAAAATCAAAAAAGACGCTTATGTTTATATTGAATTTAATACTCCTCTTGATAATAAAGACATTGGCTTATTTTATTACCAAAATCAATATATCATTCGTAGATTTATAGTACGTAAAGATGGGATCGCTTTAAGATCTGAAAATAGGACTGACATTCCTGATATTTGTTTGGATCCCAAAGATGCCTTTTATATTGTTGGAAAAGTAGTAGGAAGTACAGATACAGCGAATAGTTAAAATATTTTTACATTCTTTTTGTAAGATATTTTAGTTTTTTTGTCAGAAATACTTGAATAATCTATTTTTTAATATTATAATATCAAAATAGATAAACAAGAGATAAATAAGGAGAAAGTTAAATGGAGTTAGTAAAAAACATTTTCTTTAATACAGATAAATTGGTAGAAAATACAAAAGTTAAGATTTCTTATGCCGGTAACCTTTTCCAAGGAAAGTCAGAAGAGGTATTTATTCATTATGGGTTTGGTCTAGAATGGAATAATTTAGGCGAAGTTCAAATGGAAAAAACAGAACTTGGATTTCAAGCAGAAATAGAGTTGCCTGCTAGTGAAACCTTTAATTTTTGTTTCAAAAATGATAAAGGAGAGTGGGATAATAATGATGGGCAAAACTACATTTTCCCAATTGAGAAAGTAGAACTTGCTTTAGTTCCACAAGAAGAAACGCTCCTAGATGCTCCTAGAAAATTAAGAAAATCATATATCTGGAGCAAAAAGATACGTTTAGCAATTTATAAAGTAATTACCTACCTTCCAAAATTAATTTCAGGTAATTATAAAAGAAAGATTTCAAATGAATAATATAAATGTAAAAATACCAGTGATTTTCACTGGCATTTTTACATTTATATCTCTTTTTTAAATATACCATCCACCATTTATTGAAATTACTTGGCCTGTAGTATATTCATCTTCTATTAACCATTTTACACATTTGGCAATATCTTCTGCCTTTCCAATACTTTCAAGAGGTATTTCACTTTTCAATTCTTCTTGCATTATGTCTTTATTCATATCTGTATCAATTACTCCTGGAGCAATGCTATTAACTCTAATACGAGAAGGTCCAAGCTCTTTTGCTAACGCCTTGGTCATCCCATCAATCCCAGCTTTTGCTGCACTATAATGCACTTCACAGGATCCTCCAGTTATGCCCCATATAGATGAAATATTAATAATTGCACCGCTCTGCACTGCAATCATATGTTTAAGTGCTTCTTGTGTACAATAAAATACGGAATTCAAATTTGTTTGTATCATCCTATCCCACTCTTCATCTGTTATTTGTGTAAATAACTTTACTTGTGATATTCCTGCATTATTAATCAATACATCTATCTTCTTGTATTTTTCTATTACAAATTTAATTAGTTCTTTTACTTCTTCTCTTTTAGATACATCTGCTTTAAAAATATCTATCTCTTTTCCTTGTTCTTTCAATTCTCGTTTAGTATTTTCTGCAATTTCTTTAGATTGATTGTAATTTAGTACCACACTATTCCCTTCATTTGCAAGTAGTTTTACAATTGCAGAACCAATTCCTCTTGAACCACCTGTTACTATTATTACTTTATTTTGTATATTTTCTTCTTTGTTTTCTTCCATAATTCATGTTTGCTCCTTTATATGTACTTGTTAATGAATGACAATTTGGACACAATAAAATTAAATTTTCTTCTCTATTATTTTTATAATTTCCATCTATTAATATATTCTCTATATTCATATTCTTTTTGGCACTTAACACTACAAAACTTATTTTTCTTATTAATTAGGCTATAACAGTTGAGACAGTTCATTTATAAACTCCTTTTTCCAACAATTACATATTCTTTTTATTCACTTGCACAACTATTGATACAGTTTCTTTTTATGACTAACTAGAATCAAAATGTGAACTGACAAAATCCACTTCTACGCCAAGTGCTATACTGCACTTTTCTAGAACTCAAAAAACTAGACAAGTTATATAACAAGCCTAGTTTTAAGTAATGGAGCCACTTATCTGATTCGAACAGATGACCTACTGATTCATACTACTATAATTTTCATTACCACTAAAATAGTGTTTGTAGTCTGGACTTTCTCTTTACCATTGCATTTTATTGCTTTAGGTACACCGTATAAAGTCTCTACACTCGAGAAATTACTTTCTCTAGCTCGGGATTAGCATTTGACAGCCTTCCCCGAATTAGCGGTGTCCACTTTATATGTTTCCACATAAAGGTGCAAGATAGTTCAAAATAAAGTTTTCACTTTATCTATCCCACAAGTCAGTTGCTCTACCAGCTGAGCTAAAGTGGCATATTTGGTGACCCCGACGGGAATCGAACCCATGTCTCCGCCGTGAAAGGGCGATGTCTTAACCGCTTGACCACGGGGCCATAATTAAGTTTTTGCTAGGATTTAAGTTGCTAACGGCTTAAATCCTAGTTTGGTGAGCCATCGCGGACTCGAACCGCGGACAACTTGATTAAAAGTCAAGTGCTCTACCACCTGAGCTAATGACCCAAGTTCAAAGCCGGTTAACATTTCTATGTTAGCACAGGCTCTATTGTAACCTATTTTTTATAATTTGTCAATATCATTTTTCATTTTTTGTCATACTTTTTACATTTTTTCTCTAATTTTAGTAAAATTAATAGATTTCTTCCATCATTTACTTAACAAAATGACTCTATGCTTTTAATTGTTGTATTAATTCTTCTACATCAATCCCATGTACTTCACATGCTTCTTCTATTGTTTCTGCTTGAGAAGCAGGGCAGCCCAGACAATGCATACCTGCATTTAATAATATATCTGCCTTTTCTGGAGCAACTCTTAGCAATTCTCCAATTGTCATATCTTTATTGATTTCCATTTTCAATCTCCTTTTTAATGAATTTTTATAATTTTATCACATTTTTTTCAAAAAGTATAGACAAACTAAAAATTTTATTATAGTATGTTTATGCAAAAGGAGTGATGTGCAATAAAATTAATTGATTATTTCTTTATCCTTCTTATTATAAATTCTTTTGTCTTTTTTTATTCAATATACACTTTTTTCGAGATGAAAATATTCCACAATAAGCAAGGTTCAAAATTAAATATCAAGAAACATTCTATGAATAGGTGGTGATTTTACGGTAAAACGCATTCTATTTACATTAGGTTTTATGGCCTTTCTTTGTTATATTGGTTATATTATTTTTTCCCCTTTATACACTTCAGAACACATTATCATTCATTACGGACTAAATCCCTTTGATATTTGTACTGAACAACCTCGCCTTTGGCAATACTGCCAATACTGGTTTATCTTCACTTATCTATTTACTTCCTTTTTTATTACAAATTGTATTTTTCATTTATTATGCAAACTTTCTATTAAAGTATTCCATTTCCCAATCACTAAAAAGCCATCAAAAACAAATTTCAAAAAAGAAAAACCTTCTTATTCTCTTATTTCTCCCTCTTTATCATCTTCTAGTTTGAATTTACTTATTCGGAGAAAATGAAACAACAAAAGAATTAATCTATCTCCCCGAAAAAAGTTTATACCAGAATTTTTTAATTACAGGAACTATTGGAACTGGGAAAACTAGTAGCGCTATGTATCCATTCACCAAACAATTAATAGGTTATTCTTATCAAAACCCTATTCAGAAACTAGGAATGCTTATATTAGATGTAAAAGGCAACTATTATCAAAAAGTATTAGAGTTTGCTCAAGAATTTCATCGAACTCAGGATATTATTGTTATTGAATTAGGAGGGAAATATCATTATAATCCTTTACACAAACCAAACTTGAAACCAAGTATTCTTGCTAATCGCTTAAAAACTATTTTATTATTATTTTCCAAAAATAACTCTGAAACTTATTGGTTAGATGAGGCAGAAAAGGTATTAACTGAAGCTATAAAATTATGTCGCCTTTATAATAATAACTATGTTACTTTTGAAGAGCTACACAAATTAGTTACTCAGTCCAATTATTATATAGAGAAGGTAGCAAAACTGCGTGAAAGGTTTGTACAAAACCATTTTTCCCAAAGTGAAATTTATGATTTACTATCTTCTATTACTTTTTTTGAAAAAGAATTTTTTAACTTGGATCATAGAACCTTTTCCATTTTAAAATCAGAAATTACTCGTATTACTAATTGCTTTATTTCTGATTACGAAGTTCTAAAAACTTTTAATCCCCCTGAATCGGAATTGAACTTTCTTGGTTTTGAGCAAGTATTATTAGAAGGAAAAATTGTAGTATTGAACATGAACATTAGTCAATATACTAATTTGTCTAAAATAATTGCTGCTTATTTAAAATTAGACTTTCAAACAGAAGTAATGTCTAGACTTTCTAAATATCCAGATGGCAAGTTTCGTAGCGTCTGTTTTATTTCTGACGAATATTCTGAATATTGCACAGAAACAGATAGTAACTTTTTTGCTCAGAGTAGAGAAGCTAGATGCATTAATATTGTAGCTACTCAAAGCTATACTTCTTTATTAAACACTCTAAAAGAACAGTCTTGTGTCAATGTTATTATTCAAAATTTAATTAATAAATTATGGTTTCGTAGTGATGATTTATGGACAATTGAAAGTGCACAAAAGCAAATAGGAAAAGAGGATAAAGAAAAAATTTCAAAAGGGATTTCTGAAAATGCTAAAGAAACTACTTTTAATTATTTTACTAATTCCTTAAACTCTAAAAATTCTAGTATTTCAGAAACCATTAGCACTTATCTACACTCAGATTTTGTCTATGACACTAATTTTTTTACACAATCTTTAGAAAACTTTACCTGTCTTACCTTTTTATCTGATGGATTAAAGATTATTCCACCTCAAAAGCTTCGCCTATTTCCTTATTTTATTCCACATTAACTCTGTTTTAAATTTTATTTTCAAGGAGGTCCTTTTCTATGTTTTTTTCTAAAATCAAAAAGAATCATTCTTTTTCAAAATATTTCTTTCTCTTTTTATTAATTTTTCTATTTGTTTGTAATACCCCATCTAGTGTTCAAGCGGGCTTGTTTGATGGCACTCCGGCACTTGTTGATAAATTAAACTCTGCCTTTGAAAAAATAGAAGACTGGTTATTAAAACTAGCAACTCCTGCCGCCGCAGTTGCTGTAGCAGTTGGCGTTTTTATGAAAAAGTTTAGTTTTGGAGATGAAGAAAGAATTCGAACTGCCAAAAAGATCATTCGCGGAAGTCTATTTTCCTATGGTTTTATATTAGTTCTTAATTTAACTCTGTCTGCGATTAAAAGCTTATTAACTTAGGAGGTCATCTATATGGAGGAAACATCTTCTTTAACAAACTCTATTATTCAAACCATTAATTCTATCTTTCAAACTTTATTTTCTTCTATTGATAATAATATCTATAAAGTACTAGACGACTTAGTCTTTATTGATAATGATATTTTAAGTAGCTCTATCTTTGAGAAAATCTTTGGGACAAATACCTCAAATGGCTTATTGGTAATTGCTAACTCTTTATTAATTGGATTTTCTTTATATTATGCAATTCGTCTTCTTTACTCTTATTATATGAATTTACAAATTGAAAGACCTTATCAATTTATATTTAAGCTATTAATTTTTGGAATTGTAATGAATTGCTCTTTTTCTATTTGTCGACAATTTCTAGAATTAAATAGTCTCATCTCAGAATCTATTCAAAGTCTTGGTATGAATTTATTTCATCATGAAGTTTCTTTTTCAGAATTAATTACCCAACTAAATAAAGCTGTTTCATTAGAAGATGCTAAATTCAATATATTCTCATTTGATGGGTTATTAAAAGGATTCATTTCCATTAGCTTATTCAATTTAATTTTCTCTTATTCTTTAAGATATGTGTTAGTAAAATTATTCATTTTACTAACACCCTTTGCCATTTTAAGTTTAGTCAATCAGTCTACTTCCTGGTTTTTTAAAACTTGGTTTCGAACCCTCTTGTCTTTACTTTTGCAACAGTCTCTTATTTCTCTTATCTTATTATTGCTTTTTTCTGTTAATTTATCTTCTACTGATATTCTCTCTAAATTATTATGCATTGGTGGAATGTATGCCTTAATTCGTGCAAATTCTTATATGAGAAGTTTAATTGGAGGAATTTCAACTGATGTTTCTAACCATATTAATCTTGGAACTAATTTCTTAAAAAATCTATAAAACACATATAAATAATTATTTTATTTGAGGAGGAGAAAAATATGAAATTTATTTTTCCACAAAATTATAATTTTAAAAATAAATTTTTGGGTATTATCGATTATTCTACTTTATTATTAAATATAATTTGGGATTTATTTGTTTTTGCATTTATTAATTTATTTTTTCAAAATATAACTGTAAAAATATTTATTTTCATTATTTTTTGTTTGCCAATATTATTATTTTGTATAGTCGGTTTTAATCATGAAAATATTTTATATATTTTCATTTATCTTATAAAATACATAAGCAGTAATAAATTATATTTTTATGATAAAAAATCATAATTTTTTCCGTCTTCGAATTCTCTTTCCTCTTTTCCTATTTTGCTACTTTAAAATAACCAAAATCTTCCTTTTTACTAACAGTACTCTTCTAAAAATTTTTCTTGTCATATGTTTGTCTTTTTGTATACATTGTTTCGTTTTTACTTCTTGGGCTTTCTATTTTGCTCTTTGCATTTCACTCCACGTCCTTCATACCTCCTCTTTCATTTGTATTATGTATACTATTCATCGTTTCTCTATTTTCTTGTTTTGAATCCGCCTTCTCTTTTATTCCGAAGTATTTTATCTAATTTCCTTTAACACTTTATGCCATCTTTTACTGCCTAAACTTTCATTTTTATCCCTTCACCCTCTTATTACTTTTTCTCTCTGTTCTTTTTTACTTCCTTTTCTTCATTCAGCACAGTATCCTTTTTGACAATTTTTGTTTTGCCATTTTTCCTATGTTCTTTGCCCCTCTTATTGTTCATTTTCTTTTGTCTGCTTACCAACATCTTCTTTGTTTTCCCTTTGCCTTTTTTCCTTCTTTATTTAGTTTAAATTAATAATTTAGAATTTTTATTTGCTTTTTTTCCTCTTTTTTTATATTTCTTTTTTACTCTTCGTTTTCTGTTCAAAAAATAATAAATTTTTCTTTTATTTTTACTTTTTATTTTATTATTTATTTTCATTGTTTCAATTTAATTTTTTCTTTATTATAAAAAAGATTAAATTTTTTATTTTGTTTTACTATTTTTTACTTTTTATTTTATTATATTTCTTTTTCATTTTTTTCCTTTTTCTTATTTTGTATTTTTAATTTCATAAATTATTTTATTGTCTTTTTATTTTCAATTATTTAGATTTATTTTTTATTCATTGTAAAATTTTATTTTTATATTTTTTTAATTTTTATTTTGGGTCAGTTTTGCATTTCCATTTTCTTCCTTTTTTATTCATGCTTTTTATTTTTGCATTTCTTATTTTTTGTCTTTTTATATTTTGTCAAAAAGACTAGTATGTATTTTTATTTTTATATTCTATTTTCCATTATATTAATTTTATTTTCATTCGTTCTTTAGTTTTTTATTTTCAAAATATTTCTATTCTACTTTTTATTTAAAACTATTTTTTATTTTCTTCTATTTATTAATTACTATTTTTAAATTTATTATTTATTTTTTGATTATTCTTTATACTTTTTAATTTTCTCTCTCCTTTTCATTTTTATTTTCTATTTTAATTTTGCTTTTTTCTTTCTCTTTTTCGTCCCATATATTACATTATTATTTCATTACTTTCTTTTCTAAAAGTCTTCACCTCTTTTAATTTTTTATACTTCCGACTCTTACTTTTTCGGAGAACTTTTGTTTTTATTCTCTTTTCTCTATGCGTCGCCTCTCATATTGTCTTTTTGTAATTCTTCACAGCCATCCAATCTCTCTTCTCTTCTTTTAGACTTTTTGTCTTACAATTCCCTTTCCCTCTTAGCTTTAGTTTATATATTTATGTTAACTATTTTATTTGTTCCACTTTTAGCTATAAAATCTCTCTTTTCCCTTTATTCCGAAGCTATTCTTTTAAATGACTAAGCTCATTTTTCTCACGTCGTATTCCTGAAATCTCTCTTTTTTCTTTTCCCATCTTTATTTATCCTTCTTTCTACTTTTATTTTTCCTCTTTCCACTCTCTACTTTTTGACAATTTTATCTATATCACTTTTGCCTCGTTTTCTTCTCTTTTTCTTTTCATTTTTTCTTACTTTACTTACTAATTTTTTCTCCTTGTCTCTTTTTCTATTTTATCTTCTTGGTATCTTTTTTGTATTTCTTTTTTCTTTCTTCTTAATTCTCTCCTACCTTTCTTATTCTATTTTTTATTTGCTTTATTATTTTGTTTTTTATTTTTTATTTTCTAGAATAATATTTTTATTTTTTTACCTAAACCACTTTTTAGCAATTTTAACCTTATTATTTTTTCAACTTTATTTTATTTTTATCTATTTTTCCATTTTATTTTTTTCATAATTTTTTTTCTATGTTCCTACTTTTATCTTTTCCACTTTATATTTTTTCATTATCTTTTTATTTTATATTGTTTTTTGTCTTTATGTCACTTTTTAATTTGAATTATTTTGTATTATTTTTTTCCTCTTTTTATTATTTTTTATTTTTCTATTTTTTGTTTTTATTCATATTGATTATATTTTATTTTTTCCTATTTTATTTATTCTTAGTTTTCTTTCTTGGTTTATTGTAAAAACTATAAAAAAATGATATAATCTGACAAAAGATACTAATTGGAGGAATTCCTATGAAACTAGAACAAAATGAAATCTTACCCCTTTTTTCTACTACTACTTTACCAGATATTTTTTTTACAGAATATTTACCAGAAGCAAACGGGGATTATATCAAAATTTATTTATATATCTTATTTTTGTCTAAATACGATAAAGATATAAAAGTAAATGATTTATGCAAAAAATTAGGTCTGCCTCTAAAAGTTATTCAAGATGGTATGAAATATTGGGAAGAGCAAGGCGTTCTAACTAGAAAAAATACAGGATACCTTATTACTAATCTACAGGAAAAGGAATTGCATCAATTATATAAACCAAATGTTGCTTTATCAGCTGAACAAATTCAAAAATCTGCTGAAAGTCAAAAAAGGGCCCAAACTATTGAATACATTAATAATCGTTACTTTTCTGGTCTTATGCCAACTACTTGGTATCCAGATATTGAACTTTGGTTTCAAAAATATAAATTTGAGGATGCAGTTATGATTGCCTTGTTTGATTATTGTTTTAACAAATCTGCTCTTCATAAGAACTATGTGCAAGCAGTTGCTGATGCTTGGGCTAAAAATCATATTCAAACTTTTAACGATGTTGACCAATATTATGAAAAGCAAGAAAAGCTAACAAAACTAGCTAGTCTTGTTTCTAGAAAGCTAGGATTATCAAGACAGTTATCACAATATGAATATGCATATCTAGAAAAATGGTTTGTTGATTTTGGTTACTCATTTGATATTATTGAAATTGCTTTAAAAAGAACTACTTCTAAAGTAAACCCTAGTTTCGATTATATTGACAAATTATTATCTGATTGGCATGATAGAGGATTTACTTCTGCCCAACAAATTAATAAGTTCTTAGCTGATATGAAGCAAAAGACCAAAGATATTAAACAATTAGAAAAGAAGACTAGTTTCCAAAAATATGAACAAAGATCTTATGATAATTTGAATGCCTTATATGCCAATAAAAAAGTGGATTAATAATTAGGAGGTTATTTTGGATCGTACTACTTTAAAATCTGTATTAATCGAATATGATAAAAAAAGAAGACATGCTCAAGAAATTGCTGAGAACTATAAGAAAAGTCTATATCAAGAATTTCCTGTTCTAGCTAATATAGATGAAAAAATAAATTCTCTAGCCTTATCCTCTATGAAAGAAATTGCTTTAAATAGTGACAAACAATTATTAGAAGAATTTCATAAACAAATGGCATTACTAAAAAGCCAAAAGGATCAGCTCTTAAATTCTATAGGAGAAAAGGCTACTTTTATTCTTCCTCATTATGAATGTTCTAATTGCGAAGATACTGGCTATATTACCCAAGATGGAAAGACTCAAATGTGTAATTGTTTAAAGCAAAAAATCTATGATATAGAATACAATAAATCTAATATGAATTCTTTAGAAAAACAAAACTTTAAGAATTTTAACATGCAGCTTTATTCTACAGAGCCCAATTTAGAGAAATATCAATCCGATATTTCTCCTCAAGAAAATATGAAGCTGATTTTAAATATCTGTCAAACCTTCGTAAAAGAATTTGATAAAATAGAAGAAAAGAATTTATTATTTACTGGAAAAACAGGATTAGGAAAAACCTTTCTTTCTAGCTGTATTGCAAATGAATTATTAAAACAAGGAAAAACCATTTTGTACCAAACTGCATCTGTTATGCTAGATACGATTATTGATTATCGCTTTGGAAAAGTAAATAGTTCTAAAGATATTTATGACCATTTATTAAATGTAGATTTATTAATTATTGATGATTTAGGAACAGAGGGTACTAATCAAATGAAATTAGTAGAATTATTTAATGTTATTAATTCTAGATTATTAAATTCAAAAAAAGTTACAAAAACAATTATCTCTACTAACTTAAGTCTACAGGCTTTATTTGAAAGCTATGATGAAAGAATTGTTTCAAGATTAGTAGGTAATTATAATATTTGTTATTTCTTTGGGGAAGACATACGATTTATGTAATTCTCTAGAATATATAAAAATTCCAGCAATTTCTTGCTGGAATTTTCATTTTAAAACCATATTCTACTCTTGTTCTATTGGTTCGTCATCTTCAGGATTAATCGTTTCAATACTAACTACTCTTCCTTCGTTTGTTCTCATTAAAGTAACTCCTTGTGTTGCTCTTCCTAAAATGCTAATATCTTTTACACGAAGTCTAATAATGGTTCCATTTTCTGTAATTAGCATAACATCCTCATTATCTGTTGCTACACGAATACCAACTATATTACCTGTTTTTGGTGTAATTTTATATGTCATTACACCTTTTCCACCTCTAGTTTGTACTCTATATTCCTCTAATTCTGTCCTTTTGCCGAATCCATTTTCAGTAATAGCCAATAATGTTGCATTTGTATTTCCTTCAATAATAGACTCCATTCCAATGACAAAATCATCATCATTTAAACGTATTCCTATAACACCTTGAGCAGTTCTTCCCATTGGCCTTACATCTTTTTCGCTAAAAGTAATACAAATTCCTTGGCTTGTAACTAATACAACATTATCTTGTCCATCTGTTAAACGAACGTCAATTAGTTCATCATCTTCTCTTAAAGTAATAGATAAAAGTCCTGTTTTCCTACTTGAATCATATTCATTTAATGGAGTCTTTTTAATAAATCCTTGTTTAGTTCCCATTAATAAATATTTTCCATCTGCAAAATTAGAAATTGGAATAACTGCTGAAATCTTCTCGCCTGGATCTAATCTCAATAAATTAACAATTGCAGTACCTTTTGCAGTTCTTCCTGCTTCTGGAATTTCATATCCTCTTAAACGATATAGTTTTCCTTTGTTGCTAAAGAATAATAGTGTATCATGAGTAGATGCAGTAAAGATTTGTTTTACAAAGTCATTTTCTCTTGTTGCTAAGCCTGTAATTCCTTTTCCTCCACGATTCTGGCTCTTGTATGTATCTACTGGCATTCTTTTTACATATCCAAAATGTGTTAGCGTAATAACAGTTTGCTCTTCCTTTACTAAATCTTCAATATCAATTTCGCCTTCTGCTGCAACAATTTTAGTTAATCTTTCATTTCCATATTTTTGCTTGATTTCTAATAGTTCTTCTTTAATAACATCAAAAAGTAGTTTTTCACTAGATAAAATTTCTCTTAAATGTGCAATTAATTTCATTAATTCGTTGTACTCTTCATCAATTTTTTCTCTTTGCAATCCTGATAATGTCTTTAATCTCATATCTAGAATAGATTGCGCTTGAATTTCTGAAAGCTTAAATCTTTCCATTAATCTTTCTTTTGCATCATCGTAAGAATTACGAATAATTTCAATTACTTCATCAATGTTATCTAATGCAATTTTTAATCCCTCTAAAATGTGAGCTCTCGCTAATGCTTTATCTAGTTCAAACTGTGTTCTACGAAGAATAACAGTTTTTCTATGATCAATATAGTAATCTAGACACTGTCTTAGTGTTAAGATTTTTGGTTCCCCATTTACTAATGCAAGGGTAATGATTCCAAACGTATCTTGTAATTGGGTATGCTTATATAATTGATTTAGGATAACTTGTGCATTGGCATCTCTTTTTAATTCAATCACAATTCTTACTCTTGATTCTCTATCTGATTCATCTCTAATTTCAGAAATACCTTCTATGCGTTTCTCTTTTACTAAGTTAGCCATATTTTCTATCAATTTCGCCTTGTTTACTTGATATGGAAGAGAATTTACAATAATTCTTTGTTTGTTATTGCTCATTTCTTCAATTTCACATTCACCACGAACAGTAATTTTTCCTCTTCCTGTTGTATATGCTTGTTTAATACCTTCTATACCTAAAATAATACCTTCTGTTGGAAAGTCAGGTCCTTTTACTACTTCCATTAATTGTTCATCTGTTACATCATCTTCATCGATGATTTTAATGATTCCATTAATAATCTCTGTTAAGTTATGTGGTGGAATGTTAGTTGCCATTCCTACTGCAATTCCTGATGAACCATTAATTAATAATGTAGGTATTTTAGATGGAAGTACCGTTGGCTCCTGTAAACGGTCATCGTAGTTTGGCATAAAATCTACGGTATTTTTTTCTATATCAGTAAGCATAGTTTCTGCAATTTTTGCCATTCTTGCTTCTGTGTACCTCATAGCTGCTGCTGGGTCACCGTCGATGGAACCAAAGTTACCGTGTCCATCAATTAAAGGATACCTTTGTGTAAAATCTTGAGCTAATCTAACCATAGCATCATATACAGAGGCATCACCATGTGGATGGTATCTACCTAAAACAGAACCTACTGTATTAGCACATTTTCTATATGGCTTGTCAGAAGTAATTCCGTCTTCATACATAGCATATAAAATTCTTCTATGTACAGGTTTTAAACCATCTCTTACATCTGGAAGCGCTCTTGCCACAATAACGCTCATAGCATAATCAATATAGGCTGTGCGCATTTCTTTTTCAATGTCACGCTCTATAATTTTTCCGTCGTTTCTTTTTTCGTTATTTTCGTCCATTGTTCTTGTCCTTTCTTTTAGGAAATTCCTATTTTTATTCCATTTGTATTATACTAAAACAGTCAAAAATATGCAAGCAAAAAACAAGAAAAAAAGCAAGAAAAATCAAGTATTTTCCCTACTTTTTTATTTTGAATTTAAAATTTATTTTAGCTGTTTTTTATGTTCTACATTAATGAGATTATTTACGAAAACATAAAAAAATAGGACTGATAAGTATTAAAAAAATGAAATAGAATCTTTCATTTAGAATTGAAATCTATTTAAATTATAATAATTTAAATACACATTAATAAAGACTTACCTTACTATGTTAGTATACCTGCTAATGCTAATTGTTCTTGTGTTAAGTTAAACTCTTTTCCATTATTTTTAATTAGCAGATGTAGATTTTCTATTTCTCGTGCTTGTTTCAAAGTTTGTTCTATTGGTAATACTTCTTTTAGCTTATCCTTTATTTTTTGGTATTCTCTTTCCATTCCTTCAAAATTTTGCAATTGATAATACTTTCTCCAATTATTTTCATATTTTCCTAATTTCTCAATACTATTTAATTGGCTAACAAACTCTGTTTCTATATTGTTACTCACGTTATCTAAAATTACATTTTTACCTTGTTTAATAATACTAGTTACTTCTTTTGGAATCCACCCTTGTTTTGATGTAAAAGAAAGAGCAGAGTCTAGTGCATTTGAAATTCCATCAATAATTCCTCCATTCTTGATTGCATTTTGTGCTTGAGAAACATTTTCAAATTTCCCTGTAAAAATTCCTGTTATACTTTTACCCAACTCAATAGCGCTATCTATTGCTTTGTCGATTCCTTCTTTTAATCCTCCCCTAATTAGACTATTTTTGACATCAATTACTTGACTTTCTACAAAGTCTGGTAGGACCCATCGTAGCCCTAAATCCACTGCTGTATTTACAACTTTTCCTAAGCTAGTATCTAAAAAATTCTTTTGTTCTTGTGATGTTACTAATTCTTTTAATTCTCTATCTGGCTCTAATGTGTTATTTTTTTCTCCCAGTATTTCTTCCATAAACTCCTCCTTGTTTTATCTTCTAAATGACTTTTTAATTTTTGTTGGATATTTCTATATTCCTTTTGTAAATCATTTTCTAAACTGTTTTTATCATTTTTATCAATTAACAAATTATATTTTGAGCTATTTGTTATTTTTCCTAGAATAGGAAAACCAGAAAATATATTTTTCAAAATAGCATCATCAATTGCATTTTCATTATATTTGTTAAAAATAATATGAATCTGATTTTGTATCAGTTCCCACTGATTAATATAAATATTAAGTAGTTTCTTGGCTTTTTTTATTTCTATCAAGTTTGCTTCAACCAAAAAAATATTTGTACTACTATATTTCATAATCTCTTTTGTATAATCCAAAAAACATTCCGAAGATGTGTCAATAACAATTACATCATATAATTGCTTTAATTGAGATAAAATTGTCTTTATTTTTAATTTACTAATTTGATACTGACTATCAAATAGTAAACTCACTCCTGCTATTAAATCTACGTGAGAATTAATCTTCATGATTAACTCATCTACTTTTAATGGTTCTAGCAAATTGTTATTTTTAATTTTATTTGCTACTTTCTCTGGATATTTTTTAATTCCTAAAATTGTATGTAAGCTATTATTCAACACATCAAAATCAATTATTAAGATTTTATATTTTGTTTCCATAAAGGACTTTGCTAAATTAATTGAAAAAATGCTTTTTCCAACTCCACTTGTTCCACTAATACAAAATACTCTATTTTCAGTAGTATTTTTGTTTTTCGTTTCTGAAGTTATTTTCTTCTTTTTTTCTTTTGCATCGTTTTTCTCTTTTTCCATAATCCATTGTTTTAACTCTTCTAATTCTTGTTGTATCATTTTACTTTTACTTTGTTCTTCTTGTTTAATTAATTTAGTTAGCTCTGCTATTTCCAACTGGTTATGATAAAAAATAGAATAAATGCCTTTTGTATACAAATAACTTTCTAGTTCTTGATTTTTCTTTTCCAAAAATAAAATAATTTGTGTATTAGGATAGTCAGCTTTTACTTTCTCTATTAGCTCTTTTAACTCTATTTCTCCTGGCAACAATTCACTTAAAATTAAAAAGTCTACCTCTTTTTGTTCCAAAAATTCCAAGATCCCTTCTTTATAGGGAATATCCTGTGCTAATATTTCAAATATATTTTCTCTTCTTAAGTTTTGATTTACATTTTGATTTCCTATTGCTGTAATGATTTTTTTCATCTTTTTTCCCTTCTTTTTTCCTTTTTTTCTCCTTCCTTTGTTTCTTTTATTATTCTTTCTCTTTTATCTACAAATGTTTATTACTCGCTTTGTTGTCTGCCTTGAATAATTTTCTCTTCAAAGTCTGCTGCTTCTATTTTAGTTAAAATATGCTCTCCACCAATAAACATTAAACACTCTCCTCTTTTTAGTGATTTAATTTCTACTTTTTCCTTGTCTGATAAATTGGTATATTGCTCTAACACTTTGATGTTCTCTTCTTCTAATGAGAAAAAAGTTTTCATTTCTGAATTATTTAAAATACTTTTTCCATATGCTCCATTATCTAAACTAAACAAATCAGAAATATCTTGTGTAATTGCTACACTACTTCCTCCATACTTTCTAATTGTTTTAAAAATCTTATAAATAAAACTTGCAACATCTTTGTTTGAAGTTACTCCTATTAGTCTCCAGATTTCATCTAAATAAATAGCTTTCCTTTGTTTTCGATCTTTTTTTATCTTATCCCAAAACAACTCAATAAATAAATACATTCCATATTTCAAATTTTCTTCTCCTAGCTCATAAACATCTGCTACAATTAATGGACTTGTTAATTCTATATTAGTATAATGATTAAAAAATTTTAAAGAACCCTTTACAAAGGGAATTAATTTAATTTGAAATTTTTTTGTTCTTTCTTCTTGTCCAAGCAATTCATAAAATTCTTCTAGAATAGGCATATCATAGGTATCTTTAAAAATCGGTTTTAATATTACTTTATTTTCTTCCTTTTTGTATAACGTATTATCATCAAAAGTAATTCCTTTTTTATAATATAACTCTATCAATTTCTCTTCTAAGATGGCCTTTTCTTCTTCGTCTAAATTTCCAAAAATCAAATTAAAAAATCCAATTAACTTACTAATTTTGTTAGCTAAATATCCACTTTCTTCTTCAATACTTTCTTGTCTAATATCAAATACATTAATATATGTATCAGAACTTGGCCCAAGTTTTAATAAAATTCCATTAACACTCTCACATAACGCACCATATTCTCTATCAGGATCAATGACATATTGTTCTATACCAATTAGACGATTTCTTAAAATTAATAGTTTAGTATAAAAAGACTTACCAGCTCCGACTAGTTCCAAAGATGCACATATTCGCATTTTTGTATTTTTGCGTATTATATCTATCTAAGAAAACCAAAGAATTATTGTAAATATTAGTACCAATAAAAATTCCCTCTTCATCAAAAATAGCAGAAGATATAAAAGGGTAAGTTGCAACAAGTCCACTTGTTAAAATATTTCTTTTAGCGGCTTCTTTTAACTCTAAAGAATTAATCATAATTGGAAGCGATGTTATAAAAGCTTGCTCCTGCCTAAAATAAGCTCTTCTAGTTTGCATGCCTTTACTTTGCAAAATTCCCTCTAATTTGTTAAGTAAATACTCCAAATCTTTTACGTCACTAGCAAATGTTGTTACATAAATATAGAGAAAATATAAGTCTTCATTGTTTACCTGCATTTCTCTTCTAATATATTTTGCGTCATTATAGGTAAATGCCGCAATGTCAATATCTTGTCTATTTGGGTTATTGGATTTTAAATCAACTCCTACATTTCCAATATGGTAAGTTAAATCTCGAATTGTTTTATAGGTATCTTGCTTTTCATAAAAAATAGAAATGTTTAAATTAATATTTGTATCAATGATAGATTTTAAAATTAATTCTGTTTGTTCTCGAAAATAATTAACAATAATTAGAGTAGAATAATAATGATTATCGATTTCAATATATTTAGGATTCATTAAATTAATGTAAGCAGGAGCAATTTCATCTTTTTTGGTAATTACTCCTTCTAAAAAGTAATTCTCTCGTTTTTTCATCTTTTTCATAGAGTTAACTTGTTTCTTTAACTTTTTTAGTATTTCAAAAATACTCTCACCTTCTTTTTGCTTATTATCGAAATGACATTTTAAATCTGATTAAAATAAATTCTTGTATTTAAAAAGGAAAATAAAATTAAAAGTATCTCTTCTTTTTTATTCATATCTATAACGATGTTTCCACACCTAGATAAACAGTCTTTTACTTTAAAGTATTTATCACTTAAATCTTCTATAGCGTATTCTTCAAATTCTGTTACTTCTCTATTTTCATTTTTATACTTTAAAATAATATAAAAATTTTTAGAAGATGATTTTTTATCATGATTCAAATTTTGAATATATTGGATATATTTTATAGAAATCTCTTGAATGTTTTTATCCTCTCGAATTAAATTTTGATTGACAGCTTGAATATGTTTGCTTAAATCTTCTTTATTACTTTGAATTAATATTTGAAAATTGAAGTTACAAGTTTTTAGAAATAATTTATATGAATTTAAAATTGCTTCTTTTTCTAATTCTGATTTTAAATTAAAATTAATTGGCTTAATTTTTACTATTTTAATATAAGTATTATCTTTTAATTGAATTATCCCATTTTCTAATACCTTTTCTATAGGGATCCATTCTTGAACTGATCTATTTTTTTGTTTCTCCATTTTCCTCCTTTTTTTACTTATTGATAATTATTAATTTCCTTTATTATTTTATGAAACATTTTTATTTCCTTCTTATATCAATGGCTCTATAATTCCAAGATAACTGGCATTTACTCACCTCCTTGATTATATCAATATTTAATTTTACTTTCATATTGAAACTAAAAAGATTTAAATTTTTTTGAAATCTAATTTTAAAGATTGACTTTTGTAAAACAAAAAATATTCATGAACAAATTCTATTTTCATATTACTCTTATCGTCAAATAATGTCAAGAAAAATCGCGTGACAAAATTCGACACTAAACCTTACATCTATTGGTATAGCTACCTTTCTCCTAGAATATAAAAAAAATGTAATTTATATTTTTTCGTTTAAATGATAAAAAGCCAAGATAACATCTTGACTCTTTATTATAATCTATATTAAATCTAAATTGCCATGAAGAATGACTGGAGAAAATCCTGAAATTTCATCATATAGCATTCCTTCTGGAATATCATTATATAAATAAATTTTTTTATCTCCCATAAAAGCTTCATAAATCTCAATAAATGTTGCTCCACCAATGTAATTCTTTTTTCCATTTTTATCAAAATTTAAAGTTACAACTGCATCCATTTTCTCAATTACTTCTTTACTTCTCTTAAACATTCTTGCTTTAAATTCCGCATGCTCTTTTTCACCTAAACTCCAACTTTCCTGTTCAGCTGCTGGATTGTCATAACTATTTGGTAAAAATATTTCATGTCCTTTTGCTTCTAATCTTTCCTTGATTGGTGGTATATCTTTATAAAAAGCTTTACTACAAATTATTAATATTTTCATTTCCATCATTTCCTTTCATTCTCTTTTTCTCATTAAATCACAATTACCAAATTTTGTCCATATAAATAAAATCAAATTTTGAATAATAAAAAAGAATTATGACATAATAAGAATATAAGGTTAATATTAGTTGAAATAAGAGTTTTATGAGGTCCTTTTATGGGTTTTATAAAGTTCGAGCAAAGATTTATGATTGCTTAAAAGAACTTTAGGTGATGATAAGTCGGCGATGAGAGTATAACATTTGTATTGAAGCTATATCAATTTTATTTTCGTTATTTTAATAAAAATAGAATAATAATATATGGTTGAAAATAGAGGTTTTATATTCAAAGTTATGGTTGTTCTTGTATTTTTTTAGTGGTTGTTATTAGTCCTTTTAGGATGAATACAGTTATTATGTGTGCATTTGCAGCCTAAGCAACTGATCTATTTATTTGGTGTATAGTTTATTTGTGCAGTAATGTACATTAGATTAAAAATTAGGTAAATAGGTTTTAGCTGAAGATTAATATTAGCTTTATTCTATTAAATGGTTGTGTTAGAGCTTTAGCTCTTACAAACCATTATATACTGCCTTAAGGCAGTGAATAGCAGGTAAGGTTTCCTCCTTACCTGCTATTAATTATACATCTAAATTCTTTACATATTTCGCATTTGCTTCAATGAACTTTCTTCTAGGCTCAATTTCATCACCCATAAGTAGTGTGAATATCTCATCTGCCTTCATCGCATCATCCATAGTTACTTTTACTAAAATACGTCTTTCTGGGTCCATTGTTGTTTCCCATAATTGTTCTGGGTTCATTTCTCCAAGACCTTTATATCTTTGAATGCTAACTTGTTCTCTTGGAATTCCTCTTTCTTCTAGTATTTTAAAAGCACCAGTTAAATCATCTTCATACCAATAAATATCTTCCATACCCTTTTTAAATAACTTGAAAAGTGGTGGTTGTGCTAAATACACATTACCATTTTCAATTAATGGTCTCATATATCTAAAGAAGAAAGTTAATAATAATGTTCTAATATGTGCACCGTCAACATCGGCATCTGCCATAATGATAACTTTTCCATAACGGATTTTGCTAACATCAAAGTCTTTTCCAATTCCTGCACCTACTGCTAGAATAACTGGTTGTAATTTATCATTATTGTAAATTTTATCTGCCCTTGATTTTTCTACATTCAGCATTTTTCCCCATAAAGGTAAAATAGCTTGAAATTTTCTATCTCTTCCTTGTTTTGCACTTCCTCCTGCTGAGTCTCCCTCTACGATATATACTTCACACTCTTCTGGATTTTTACTACTACAGTCAGCCAATTTTCCTGGTAATGTAGATGTCTCTAATGCACTCTTTCTTCTTACTAATTCTCTTGCCTTTCTTGCTGCTTCTCTTGCACGTGATGCATTAATACATTTCTCTAAAATAGATTTTCCTACTCCTGGATTTTCCTCTAAGAAAGTAGATAACGCATCATTTACCATACTAGAAACAATACCTGTTACATTACTATTTCCTAGTTTTGTTTTAGTTTGTCCCTCAAATTGAGGTTCTTTTACTTTAACAGAAACCACTGCTGTAATTCCCTCACGGATATCTTCTCCTAATAAATTAGGGTCTTTTTCTTTAATTAAATTATGGCTTCTTGCATAATCGTTGAAAGCCTTTGTTAACCCTCTCTTAAATCCTTCTAGGTGTGTGCCACCTTCAATAGTATTAATATTATTGACAAAAGTATAAATGCTTTCAGAATAAGCTGTTGTATATTGAAAAGCAATTTCCACTGGAACATCTCCATCTTTTTCAATATAGATTGGTCTTTCGTGAATTTTCTCTTTATTCTTACTTAAATATTCTACAAATGACTTTAATCCACCTTCAAAATGGAATTCTGCCTTTTGAATATTTTCACTATCTCTACTATCTGTAATGTTTATTTTTAGCCCTTTTGTTAAAAAAGCCATTTCTCTAAATCTATTTTCTAGCACTTCATATTCATATTCTAATGTTTCAAAAATGGTATCATCTGCTAAAAATCTAACTTTAGTTCCTGTTGTTTTAGAATCTCCTATTCTAGTTAATGGCTCTACAGTTCTTCCTCTTTCAAATTTCATTTGATAAACTCCGCCATCTCTTTGAATGGTAACTTCTGTCCAATTAGATAAAGCATTTACTACTGATGCACCTACACCATGAAGCCCACCAGACACTTTATATCCACTATCACCACCAAACTTTCCACCAGCATGAAGTTTTGTATAAACTGTTTCTGCTGCAGATATTTTTGTTTTTGGGTGAATGTCAACAGGGATTCCTCTACCATTATCTTCTACACAAATAATATTTCCTGGTTCTATTTGTACATTAATTTCTGTGCAATATCCAGCTAGTGCTTCATCTACACAGTTATCTACAATTTCATATACTAAGTGGTGTAATCCTCTAATAGATACACTACCAATATACATACCTGGTCTTTTTCTTACAGCTTCTAATCCTTCTAATACTTGGATTTGGTCTGCTTTGTACTCGTGTTCAAATTTTTCCATTTGTTAAAACCTCCGTGTTTTTTGCTTTTATACCATTATTGTCTTTTGTTATCTCACTTATTTTATCACTAAATACTTTCTTTTTGCAAACATTTTCTTAGATATTATTTGACTTTTTTCATTTTCGTGTTATAATAAAAATAGGAAATGGAGAAACCACAAACGTGGTTTGCCTAGATATTATGTAAAAACACATCTATCTCTAGCAAGTAACAGATGTGTTTTTTATTGGTTTATTCTTTGCTTAACATTATAACTATTGCTATAATTAAGGCAAAGGTACTAATAGATTCTCCAATTAATGCAAAAAATAATATGTTAATTATTCCAACTAAAGCTTGTTCTATCATACTCCCCACCTCCTTTATGGAGGCAAACCACATCTGCTGTTCTCATTTCCTATAATAATAGGATACAATACTTGTTTTTAAAAATCAACTGTCTAGTTTGAAATCTTTCAACTTCCCTTATAAATATTATTGCCTTTTTTCCTTAAAAATTAAATTATCTATAAATTCAGCAAATTCTTCTCCAGATGCATTTATTAAATCAATTCCATATCTATGTTCATTATATTTTAATATTAATCGATAATTAACTTTTTTCTCGATATCTTGTGGCATTTTCTTTTCTATCTCTATCATGATATTATCATTTTTGTAATTTAATATACATTCATCAATTTGTATTACCCCATCAAAAGGATAAGAAATTTTCAAATATAACTTTTTGAACTTTTCTCTTATAGCCCATATCACTGTTCCTAATAATAAAGCTAAAAGACACATACTCATTATAAATACGCCTATATCTCCTGATGCAATAGGGATACCTAAAAAAATTCCTACAATAATAATTAATACTATTACCATAAGTATCTTAAAAACACAAATTGTCTTTTTATCTTCTTTAGCAATTTTCATAGAAGTATTATTTTTTACACCTACAATTTTCTCTTTTGTTTTTAATTTTTCTATAACATATTGTATGTTATTATCTACAGACAAAATGTATGGAGATTTACTAAATTCTTGCTCTTCTTTACAAATTAAATTGTCTAGAAAAAGTTTAATTCTATCATTTCCTTTTCCATATATGTCAAAAACAATTATATTATCATCTTGCTATATATATAATTTATATATCTTTTCTCTTATTGTATAATAATTATCACCACCAGATTGATATTCATGTTCTCTATATGTAGCAAAAATTCTAGGTTCTTTGGAAATATCTATTATTTTTTTATATCCAAACCCATTTACTAAAATCAATTCATTATTTTTAAACAAAATTGTACTTTTTTCTAATAAATAGCATATTATAGTTACTATTATGCAAAGAGCCAAGGAAAATATAAAGCTAATTCCAATATTACTTGTTATATTTACTAATCCAAAAAATAATATACTTACAAACAACAGTGGAAGCAACCATATTTTTGATATTTTCAGATTAATTTTTATCTCTTCATCTTTTATTCCACAAATAATTTTTTGTTTTTTAAAATTATTAAAAATCTCTTCTGCAATATGCCTTTCTTCTCGTAACGAAAACGGATCCTTCATTTGCTTATTTCTCCTTTTTTTACTTGAAATATCTCATAATCTTTTCCTAACTCTAATTTTTCTAGTTCCATTTTATCAGTACAAGTAATAATCACTTGTGTTTCTTGGATATATTGCAAAAAGCTCTTTCTTCTTTTCTCATCTAATTCAGACATAAAATCATCTAATAGTAAGATAGGAAACTCCCCTACTTCTTGCTCAATAACATAGAGTTCTGCTATTTTTAGTGTCAATATTGCTGTCCTGTTTTGTCCTTGAGAACCATATATTCCAATTTCTTTATCATTAATAAATACTTGGAAATCGTCTCTATGAATACCTTTTGTTGTAAAGCCTTTGATAATGTCTAATTTCCTTCTTTGTTTTAATAATTCTATATATTTTTCCTTTTGGTCACATTCAGTTACATAATTTAGAGTTAATATTTCATTATTTTCTGTTATCTTTGGGTGAATTTTTGCCACTTTTTCTTTTATTTTCTCTATAAATTCTTTTCTATAACTACATATTATCTCTGCATATTCGGCTAATTTCTCATCCCAAATTTCTAACATTTCTTCTGATTTATGTTCTTCTTGTATTTGTCTTAAATATTGATTTCGTTGCTCTAAAGTTTTCAAATAATTGTTTAAATTATGCACGTAATTTGGTCTAAGCTGTCCTATCATCATATCTAAAAAACGACGTCTTTCTGCCGGACCATTTTTTAGTATTTGAATATCATCTGGAGTAAAAATAACTAAATTCAAATTTCCCATTAGCTCACTTAACTTTTTTATTTTTACCCCATTTACTTCTATCTGCTTTTTAGAAGCTATCTGTATCTTTATTTTTCCATCTCTGTCTGATTTTTGATACCAAATTCCTACTTCTAAAAAATCTTTTTGCAATTCTATCATTTCCTTTTCTTTAGAAGTACGAAAGGATTTCCCAAAACCGCCTAAAAAAACAGCTTCTAATATATTTGTTTTTCCTTGTGCATTATCCCCATAAAAAATATTAATATGTGGATTTAAAGTTATTTCTTGTTCTTCATAATTACGAAAATTTTTTAAATTAATTTGATTTATGTACATCTTCTTTTTAATTTTGAAAAAAATTAGTATATTGCGAGGCATACAAGCTAAAAATCTAATCAACGTGCAAAAGCATGTCTCATAGATTTTTAGCGATATGTAACGAAGCAATATGCTGATTATCTTCAAAATTACTCCTTCATTCTAATTGGCAATACCATATAAATATAATCTCCATTTTCTTCTGTTGGTCTAACAATACATGGTGAAATGCTTGTACCAAAATCAACAAAAACTTCTGGATCATCAATTGCACGTAAAGCATCTAAGAAATATTTTGGATTAAATCCTGCTTCTAGGTTTTGTCCTTCTGTCTCCACAAACATTTCCTCTTTAGCATCTCCTGTTTGATTAGTACAAGAAATGGTTACTTTTCCTATTTCTACATTTACTTTAACAGGATATTTCTTCTCTTTTTCTATACTAGATGCTGAAATTAAACTTACCCTCTCAAAGCAATTTTGAAGTGAATTTTTATCCACTCTAATTCTTGTTTCCCAGTTTTCAGGAATGACACTTGCATAATTCAAAAATTCTCCATCTAATAAACGAGTAACAATTTTACAATTTTCCATTTCAAATAAGGCTTGATTTTTAGCTACCCCTATTTTAATTACATCAAAAGAATCTGTTAAAATTTTGTTAATTTCATTTAATGTTCTTCCTGGAATAACAGCCGAAAAATCATTTACCTCTGTTTCTAAATATCTACTCTTCCAAGCAAGTCTAAATCCATCAACTGCTACCACATTTAATTTGTTATTCTTTATTTCAAATAAACATCCTGTAAAAATTGGCCTATTTTCCTCTGTACTAACTGCAAAGATTGTTTTTCTAACCATCTCTTTTAAGCAATTTTGTTCCATTTGAATAGAATTTTCTATATCTATTTTAGGAAGCTCTGGAAATTCTTCTGGATTCATAGTTGCTAATTTATATAAAGAACCTTCACATTCAATTACTAATAAATTATTTTCATTAATAGTAATATGAATTTCACTATCTGGTAATCTACGGATAATTTCACTAAACATAATTGCATTTACTACTGTAGCTCCTTGTTCTTGTACTTCACATTCCATCCCTTATCCATGGAGCAC
>JAAWKD010000069.1 GCA_022797215.1 Clostridia bacterium | reverse complement strand
AATACTAGTAAATTGAATACTGGAAAAGCAGGAGATAAGGTATGTAATATCCACGATATGGCTTCTAATTGTCTAGAATGGAGTACAGAACATTCCACTCTCACGTCTAGTCTCGGTAGTAGCCCTTGTGTCCCTAGGGGTGGCAATTATTACTACAGCACTGACACTGCGTCTAATCGTTACTACGGCACGACCATCAGTATTACCACCACTTCCTTCCGCCCACTTTGCTATGTAAAGTAACCCTGTATGCTGGTTTGCATAATATGAAAGAGATGAGAAATTTAGGAATCTTCTCATAACCGGACAGAATTTGTAAAAGGCAATAAAATAGAGGGCTAGAAGAGGAGAAATACCGCCCAATATAGTAGAAAATCATGCGAAAAATACGCATGATTTTTTTAAAGGCATGAGGAAAAAACAGAAGAATTTTTTTCTCAAAATTGCGAAAAATTGTCAGACATCATACAGGACGAAATCAAATTTTAAGGTAAAATTCACGGTATTGTAATAGCAAAGATTGAAAATAGTAAGTCCAAGGTTGAAATAGGAAAGAAGCCTTACAGGAGTGCCCTTGCGATTTCGTTTAGCATCTCGAATTCTAAGATGACAACGAGATTTGTTCCTAGAATAATCAATGCCAAGAATGGTAAGCCAAACAAGAGCAACACACATAATAGTAAAAAGAGAAATGAAATGCTCAATTTTTTGAGTATTAGTAGATTCAAGTCTAAAACCGTTAGACTTTTGAGATTTAAAAATGCACTCGATAGAACCAAAGCGGTGAGAATAGCTCCTAATAGCACGTTTAGGAGTATCATTAGTAATAAGATACCAAGGTTCTTGAGTAGAGGAATTAGCAACAACAATAGTAGTTTTAAATAACTTTCTAGTAAAGAAGACATCTTCAAAGGTTTTAGCATGTTTGACAATGGGCTTGATGTCTCTAAGATGAGAGGTTCTGAAGAAACCTTTAGAGTCATAGAAAGAGAAAGTGAAGAAAGATTTAGAACGAATAGAGTAGAAACAGCCAATAGATTCAATGTGAGAAAGAAGATCAGTATGAGGGAACCATCTATCAGCAAGAAAAATGATATGATAATTTCTATCTGCAAAAAGATTAGCACAGAAAGAGATACCAGATTTAATTAAGTCAGGAGAATAAGCATCCAGACAATGTTTTCCTTTAAAACAGCGAAACCAAATAGGAATACCGTTGCTTACCAATACGAAGAGAGAGAAACTAAAGAAAAGTCATCTTTGAGTTTACGAGAAATATCAGAAGTAACAACAGATTCAGCACAAATCATACCAGTAATAATGAAAACGATAAGTTTGAGATGAGGTTTAGAGAGTGAAAAATTCTTAAAAAAGTTTTGTAAATTACTTGCAATTTTTGGTTGATTGTAATATGCTTTCATAAAAGCATTCCTCCTTTGTATGGTTGTATTACAAGAAAATTATACAAGAAGGGTTGCTTTTTTGCAATATATGGTAAAAAGCATGAGAATTGGATATAAGGAAAAGAAGGTTCTAGACAAGGTATATGTCTTTGAACCTTCTTTTAAAAAAGTGTCCAGTTATGAGTATTGAAAAAAGACTTCCGTATGATAAAATAAAAATATCATACGGAAGTTCTTTATTAAGAGGTAAGACCATCACTCTTTTAAAACTCACAATTTTTAGGTGTTCTAGGGAATGGAAGTACATCACGAATATTTTGCATACCAGTTAAGTACATCATCATTCTCTCGAAACCAAGTCCGAAACCACTGTGTACACAGCTTCCATATCTTCTTAAATCTGTATACCACCAGTAATCTTCTATATTTAATCCAAGTTCTTCAATACGTTTTGTTAATTTTTCTAAATCATCTTCTCTTTGACTACCACCAATAATTTCACCAATGCCAGGGGCAAGTAAGTCAGTAGCAGCAACTGTTTTTCCATCAGGATTTTGTTTCATATAAAAAGCTTTTATTTCTTTTGGATAGTCTGTTACAAAAACTGGCTTTCCGAAAAGTTTTTCACTCAAATATCTTTCATGTTCTGTTTGAATGTCAGTTCCCCAATGAACAGGATACTCAAATTGATCATTTACTTTTTCTAATTCTGCAATGGCATCTGTATAGGTAATTCTTCCGAATTCAGAATTAAGTACATTGTGCAAACGCTCTAATAAAGTAGAGTCAATAAATTGATTAAAGAATTCCATTTCTTCAGGTGCATTTTCTAATACATAAGAAATAATATATTTAATCATATCTTCTGCTAAATCCATATCGTCTTGTAAATCTGCAAAGCAAAATTCTGGTTCAATCATCCAAAATTCAGCAGCATGTTTAACTGTGTTAGAATTTTCGGCTCTAAAAGTAGGACCAAAAGTATAAACATTACGAAAAGCATGGGCAAATGTTTCTACATCTAATTGCCCACTAACTGTTAAATGAGATTGTTTCCCAAAAAAGTCTTGTGCGTAGTCAATTTTTCCATCATCTGTTTTAGCGGGATTTTCTACATCCATAGTAGTTACTTGAAACATTTCTCCTGCACCTTCACAGTCACTTCCTGTAATGATAGGAGTATGCACATAAACAAATCCTCTTTCAAAAAAGAACTTATGAATAGCAAAAGAAAGTACGCTACGAACTCTAAATACAGCACTAAAAGTATTGGTTCTAGGACGTAAATGAGAAACTGTTCTTAAATATTCAAAAGAATGTTTTTTCTTTTGAAGAGGATAGTCAAGGTCTGCTTGATTAAAGATTTCTACTTTTTCTGCTTTCATTTCAAAGGGTTGTTTTGCATTTTCTGTTTTTACAATTTGACCAAATACAATAATAGAAGAACTAATTGATAGTTTTCTAACTTCCTCAAAATTAGCTAAAGAAGTATCAAAAACTACTTGTATATTCTTAAAAAAACTACCATCATTTAATTCAATAAATCCGAAATTTTTGGAGTCACGAAGGGTTTTTACCCAACCAGAAACTTGAACAGAACTACCAATATAGGAGTCTGTGTTTCTATATAAATCTTTTACTAAAACTTGTTTTGTTTCCATATGAAAACCTCCTTGCTATTTATATGCTTGCCTAATTATACAAAAAAATGTGAGAAAATTCAATGTATTTTCATTTTATTTTGTCAAAACTTTTAGGATTTGCATTACCCTAAGAGTAATAAAATTTTATTGACAAGAAAGTGCAAAAAAATACAAAAAACGTAAAACAATTTGTTTAGTTTTTCTGGATTTAGAAAGAATTTCGCTAAAATAATATCAAATAAATGATACATAAGAATGTTTTTGCAAGCAAGTTTTAAGGAAAGAAAAATCGCTTGGAAGGAGAGAAAAACAGATGAAAAAATTGGTTTTATTTATAGAGCAGAAAATATATATAAAATATAGAAATCTTAAGGATAGACTATGCAATTTCATAGCCTGTTCTTTTCATGTGAAGGAAGAGGTGGTGGGCACCAGTTAGCCTAGAAGGCGCAATCAAATTATTTATACAATCGAGCAAAGCGAGATTGTATAATTTAAAAGCTTAAGAGGAGGAAAAAGAGAAATGAAAGAAAAAAGAAGTATGAGAAAAGTAATGATGACAACAATGTTGGTAATAGCAGGAATATTGATGATAGGAGGAACAAGCTCAAAGGCTGCATTACAAGCAAATATGACAACACATAATGCAAAAGGAACAAAGACAGGAGCACAGTGGATTGAGCAGATAAGACAAATGGAAACAGCAGGACAAACAATGGGATTAAATGAGACATTAAATACAGACCTTAGCCCAAAAACAAGTAA
>JAAWKD010000026.1 GCA_022797215.1 Clostridia bacterium | reverse complement strand
TAAGCCTCTAAGAAGTACTTTAATATATTATATCATTTTTTACAAAAACTAAATTCAGGTTACTACTTACATGGAATTTACTTTTTTAATTAAGGATATTACACATTATGTATACAAAATTTGCTTTTGGATACAATATGTGGTATAATTAAGAACGTGGCAAATGAAAAAGGAAGGTTTTCCTAATGAATTACCACAAAAGGAGAGTGACATTTATTTTAAGCAAACAAATAAAATATTATACAAAGAAAACATTTAAATTATTAATACTTATTGCTATTGCTTTGTTAATTATTTTCTTTATTTTCTTCTCTAAATATCAATTAGTATGTGAAGTATCTATTGCAGGGGAAAATATTGGATATGTAAAAGATAAAAATGTTCTTGAAGATCAAATACAAGAATTATATAGCAAAGAAGGAACAGAGAATATTGCTTTTGTAGATTTTCCTGAAGTTCCTGAATATCGACTAACCTTTGTTAGTCATGACAAAGAAATAAATGATACAGAAGTTCTTGCTAAAATTGAAGAATCAGCTAAAGTTACCTATGAATATTATGCTGTTACTTTAAATGGTAAAGAGCAATCAGTAGTAGCATCTTTGGATGAAGCAGAAAAAATTGTTGCTGAAATGAAAGAAAAATACAAAGATAGTGTTAAATTTACAATTGGAATTAATAAATTACATTCAGAAAATGGAAAAGAATATAGTCCTGTAACATTAGCAAGTGCTGAAAAGAAAGTATCTACAGAGTTGCACAAAATGGAAAGTTCTTCTGTAAATGGTGTCTATTTAGCCCAAAAGCCTATTACTGGTATTATTACCTCTCGTTTTGGTAGTATGGAAAGTATTCGTAGTTTTCCTCATAATGGCTTAGATATTGCAGCACCTTATGGTACTAAAATTAAATCTGCAACTGATGGTAAAGTAATCTTTTCTGGCTGGCAAGGAAGCTATGGAAATTTAGTAATTGTTGATTGTGGTAATGGAGTAAAAATTTATTATGGTCATTGTAGTAAATTGTTAACTAAAGCAGGAACCAAAGTAAAAGCAGGCGATATTTTAGCAGAAGTAGGTTCTACTGGTAATTCTAATGGTAACCATTTACACTTTGAAATCCAAATTAATGGAATTTCAGTTAACCCACAAAAATATATTTATAAATGATTGTGTTAGTGGCTTTGCCACTTACAAATCATTATATGGTTTACCATAAATAGACATTTGAAAAACAAGAAAATAAGTATTAAGAAATCATTACTTCATAATTTCTTAATACTTATTTTGCCAGATAATCACTTTGAGTTCACAAAAAGGACAAAATGGATTGGTATATTATAGGTGTAGTCAATAGTAAGTTACTCCGTTATTGACTATAGATTAGTAAAACATCCCCTTTTATTTTCGAAAAGCAGCCACTTAAGTGGTTGCTTTTTATTAAGTTTTTATAATAAATAATAACTATAATAGAGTGTATTCCGCGCAAGGCGAGCTTGCGAGCGCCTTCCGTTGCTTTCTTTGGTTTGCGTTTAGCATAATGAAAGCAACGGACAGCAAGGACAAACAACATTATAGTTATTATTTATCTTACATAAACTTAACTTCTTCTTTCATTCCATATACCTTTTTACCAAATCGTAATTCATTGACTTTCTTTTGTAGTTCCATAATCACAAGTGGTAAAATAGAAATTCCAAAAGTATATAGCCATTGTGTACTGTTTAATGGAACTAGGCTAAATAAGTCTGCAACCGCTGGGATCAATACAACAACTACTTGCAAAATCGCACCTAAAAGAAATGCTCCTACCAAATATTTATTTTCTAATATTCCTGTTTTAAAAATGGATTCTTCACTTTTAATATTAAAACTGTGTACTAATTCTAATAATCCTAAACTGACAAAAGCCATTGTTCTTCCAACTTCTACTCCATATAAAGAATTACCAATGCTAAAAGCAACTAATGTTAGAACACCAAGCATAGTTCCTTCTGCAAAAATTTTACTCCATAATCCATCTGCAAAAATTCCTTTTCTACTATCTCTTGGTTTCCTATTCATAATATCTTTATCAGGTGACTCTAATCCTAGTGCTATAGCTGGAAGTGAATCTGTTACAAGATTTACCCATAATAATTGAATGGCTAATAATGGAGACTTTAAGCCTAATAATAACCCTAAGAAGATAGTAACAATTTCTCCAATATTAGTAGCAATTAAAAAATGAACTGCTTTTTTAATATTATCAAAAATATTTCTTCCTTGTTTGACAGCTTCTACAATTGTTACAAAGTTATCATCTGTCAAAACCATATCTGCTGCATTTTTTGCTACATCTGTACCATTTTTTCCCATAGCAATTCCAATATCCGCATTTTTTAAAGCTGGTGCATCATTTACTCCATCCCCTGTCATAGCAACAACAGCACCTGTAGACTGATAAGCTTGCACAATCCTTACTTTATGTTCTGGTGTTACTCTAGCAAATACAGAATATTGCATAATATTTTTCTGTAAAACAGATTGTGAAATTTTATCTAATTCTTCTCCTGTAATGGCTAAATCTTGCCCCTTTAAAATACCTAATTCTTTTGCAATTGCTTTAGCTGTAGCAATATGATCACCTGTAATCATAACTGTCTTAATACCTGCTCTTGTGCAAGTTGCTACCGCTTCTTTTACCCCTTCTCTTGGTGGATCTATCATTCCTACTAATCCTACAAAAGTTAAATTTTGTTCTATTGCATTTTTATTAGGAATAATGTTTACATCTAAATAGGCTATGGCTAATACTCTTAATGCCTGATCTGCCATTTGGTTATTCTTTCTTTCAATTTGGCTTAACAAACTGCTAGTTAAGCTTATTACTTTTCCATTTTCATAAACTTGAGTACAATGCTTTAGTAAAACATCTGGTGCACCTTTTGTAATAATTCGATATCCACTTGGTATTTTGTGAATGGTAGTCATCATTTTTCGATTAGAATCAAATGGAATATCATCTACTCTTTTCATCACTTGGTACAATTCTTGTTTATGAATTCTTTCCTTTAAAGCTCTGTCTACAATAGCAACCTCTGTTGGTTCTCCTGTTAATTGCTTTGATGTTTCATTTATCTCTACATCTGTACACATAGCTCCTAATTCTAATATTTTTCTAATTATCTCTTCACTAGTTACTTCACCTTGATGATTCACTATTTTTGTTACTTGCATCTTATTTTGTGTTAAAGTTCCTGTTTTATCTGAACAGATAACACTACTACTTCCCAAGGTCTCAACTGCTGGCAACTTTCTGATAATACTATTCTTCTTTGCCATTTTTGTTACACCAATTGAAAGCATAATGGTTACAATTGCAGGTAAGCCCTCTGGAATTGCCGCTACTGCTAATCCTACAGATGTCATAAACATTTCAATCGGTTCTATTCTCTTTAAAATACCAATCACAAAAATAAATAGACAAATAATTAAACAACCAATTCCTAAACTTTTTCCTACTTGTCCTAATTTCTTCTGTATTGGCGTTTCTGGAGTTTCATTCGTAATAATCATTTTTGCTATTTTTCCAACTTTTGTACTCATTCCAATATCTGTTACAATGGCTTCTCCATGCCCATTTACTACAACAGTTGTAGCAAATGCTAAATTATTCATATCTCCTAAAGCTGTTTTTTCTGGTAAAATACTATCTGCCTCTTTTAGACAAGGCATTGTTTCCCCTGTTAAGCTAGATTCCTCTATTTTTAAGTCAGAAGCTGAAATTAGTCTACAATCTGCTGGCACATAGTTGCCTGCCTCTAATAAAACAATATCCCCTGGAACTACTTCTTCCCCTTTAACTGTTACAATTTCTCCCCCTCTTCTCACTTTACAAGTTGGAGCTGACATTTTCTTTAAAGCCTCTAATGATTTTTCTGCTTTTGCTTCTTGCACTAATCCCATAATTGCATTAAATACAACAATGGCAATAATGATAATAGAATCAAAATAATCATTGCCCCCCTCCATTTTGGTAACTACCGCTGAAATGACTGAGGCTATTAGTAGAATAATAATCATAAAATCTTTAAACTGCTCTAAAAATTTAATGATAATAGATTTTTTCTTCTGCTCTTCTAATTGATTTACTCCATATTTTTCTCTTCTTTCTTCTACTTGTCTATGACTTAGTCCCAGTTGTAGGTTTGTCCCCATTTTTCGTTCTACTTCCTTTGTAGATAATGTGTGCCACATAAATATAACACCCTCCTTTGTGTTTTAAATTTATTAATATATATGTGGCTTGTCTTTGGATTATGACTTTTCTATTGATTTTTAGCCTTATTTGTTATAAGATATAACCATCCAATGAGAAAGGTAGGGATAATGAATGGAAATAAAAGAAAAAGAATTTATGGCTGTCCTACTTGGTAGTGATATTAATACTTATAGCATGGCTAGAGCCTTTCATGAGGCTTACCAAATTAAAAGCAAGGTGATTGGAAAGTTCTATACAGGACCTAGTTATCAAAGTAAAATAATAGATTTTTATGCTAGACCTGATATTGACCAAAAAGAAATTTTCGTAAAAGAACTAAACGACTTTGCTACACAACATACTGATAAAAAATTAATCTTATTAGGCTGTGGTGATAATTATGTTAGACAAATTATTGAAAATAAAAACGAACTAGATCCTAATTATATTATTCCTTATATAGATCAAGACTTAATGGAAACTTTAATTAAAAAAGAAGCTTTTTACGAAATGTGTGAAAAGCATGGTATTTCTTACCCTAAAACTTTTATTTATCGTCAAGAAATGGGTAATAATTTTACAGTAGACTTTGGTTTTCCTATGATTTTAAAGCCTTCTAATAGTGTTGATTATTTTGCTCATGAGTTTCCTACACAAAATAAGGTATATACTATAAAAAGTCGCGAAGAATTAGAACAAGTTATCCACGATATTTATGAAGCTGGCTATTCTGATACTTTAATTTTGCAGGATTTTATTCCTGGTGATGATACTTATATGCATGTTATGACCTGCTATTCTGACCAAAATGGAAAAGTAAAATTAATGTGTTTAGGACATACTATGTTAGAAGAACATACTCCTCATGGAATTGGAAATCATGCTGTTATTATAAATGAACATAATGAAGCACTAGCTAACCAATTAAAAGAATTTTTAGAGTCTATCCACTATGTAGGCTTTTCTAATTTTGATATCAAATACGATGAGCGAAATGGTACTTATAATGTGTTTGAAATTAATTTAAGACAAGGCAGAAGTAATTTTTATGTAACAGGTGCTGGCTATAATTTGGCTAAGTACTTAGTAGAGGATGTTATCTATGGGAATGATACTGGATTTACAATTGCTAACAAAGAACACTTATGGTCTATGATTCCCCTCAAAATTGCTTATACTTATGTGAAAAATCCAGAATATGTACAAAAAATGAGAGCATTAGTAAAAAGTAAACAATTTGTTAATCCTCTATTTTATAAAGGTGATAATCACTTTATTCGATTCCTTAAATTGAAAAGAAGACAATTTCGTCAATTTGGAAACTTTAAGAAATATCTAGGAAAATAGAAAGTGAGGTTGAAAATGAATACTACTAAATTAGGAATTATTGGTGGAATGGGTCCTGAAGCTACAGTCGACTTTTATCATCGTATTGTAAATCATACTGTTGCATCAAAAGATCAAGAGCATATTGATATGGTCATTTTAAATCACGCTTCTATTATAGATAGAACATACGCTATTAAGAACCACCTTGAACATGAATTACTAAATAGTCTTCAAGAAGACATTCATGTTATGGAGAATTTGCAGGTTACTAACATTGCTATACCTTGTAATACTTGTCATACAGTTTTAGATAAAATTCAAGAATTAACTACTATTCCTATTATTAATATGATTGAAGAGACTGTAAAATATATTTTTGAAAATAGAAATTGTTATAAAAAAATTGGTCTAATGGCAACAGATGGTACTATTCTTTCTGGTATGTACCAATCCTGTTTTGATAAGTATGGCTTATCTTTACATGCTCCTCAAAAAGATATTCAATCACAAATAATGGATATTATTTATCAGGATATAAAAGCAAAAGGATATTATGATAATGAGAAATTCAAGAAAATCTTAACTTATTTTTTACAAAGTGGCTGTGATCATGTTATCTTAGGTTGTACAGAGCTTTCTGGGTTTAAAAGTTCTTTTAAAACTTATAGCATTGACCCTATGGACTATTTAGTAAAAGCTTGTATTGAAAAAAGTGGAAAAACATATCAAGAGGATTGATAAAAAGAGAGGTATCAAAATGAAAACATATACATTAAAAGATTATATTAATAGTTTAGAAAAAGAAAATTTAATAGATGAAATTATAGTAAAGGATTTAGAGCTTTCTACTCCTATTACGCAAATAGCTCACAACTCTAAGAATGTAACTAAGAATACTTTATATATTTGTAAAGGTATTAAATACAAACCTGAATATTTGGCTGAAGCTATTCAAAATGGTGCTATGGTATATGTAGCTGAAAAGGAAAATGTTTCACAACCTGATTTTCCTCATATTGTTGTAAAAGACATTAGAAAATCTTTAGCAGTAATTTCCACCCTATTTTATGATTTTCCTGCTACTAAATTAAATATGATAGGATTGACTGGTACAAAAGGAAAATCTACTACTGCTTATTATATTAAAAGCATTTTAGATAACTATATGAAATCTCAAAACTTACCAGATACAGCGATTGTTTCTTCTATTGATACTTATGATGGAAAAACTTGTAAAGAGTCTCTTATCACTAGCCCTGAATCAATTGATTTACAAGAACACATTGCAAATGCAGTAGATTGTAAAATACAAAATCTGGTTATGGAAGTTAGTAGTCAAGCATTAAAGTTAGATCGAGTTCATGATGTATATTATAAAGCAGGAGTATTTTTAAATATTTCTGAAGATCACATTAGCACTATTGAACATCCTGATTTTGAAGACTATTTTGCTTCAAAATTGAAATTCTTTAAACAAGTAGAAACTGCTTGTGTGAATTTAGATAGCGACTATGTAGATAGGATTTTAGAAGAAGCTCAAGCATCTAAAAAAATCATCACCTTTAGCATTAAAAATTCAAAAGCAGATGTGTATGCATATAATATTCAAAAAACAAGCCATACCTCTATTAGCTTTAAAGTAAAAACACCTCAATGGGAAAATGAAATATTACTTACTATGCCAGGTCTATTTAATGTTGAAAATGCTTTAGCTGCAATCTGTGTAGCACTTACTTTGGGTATTCCTTATGAGAATATTTATGAAGGTCTAAAAGTTGCTAGAGCAAGCGGTAGAATGGAATCACATATGAGCAAAGATGGCAGCATTATTGTTATTGTAGATTATGCTCATAATAAACTAAGTTTTGAAAAATTATATGAATCTACCAAACAAGAATATCCTGACAAAAAGATTATTACTGTATTTGGTTGTCCTGGTGGAAAAGCCTTTCTTCGTAGAAAAGATTTAGGACGTTTATCTGGCAAAAATTCAGCTATAACTTATTTAACAGCTGAAGATCCTGGCCCTGAAGAAGCTTGTGATATTAGTAAAGAAATTGCAACTTATGTTTCAGAAGAACATGGAGAATATAAAATAATAGATGACCGAGGAGAAGCAATTAAACAAGCAATTCTAGAAAACCCTAATAGTGTTATTTTGATTACTGGAAAAGGAAATGAAACTCGTCAAAAAATTGGTACACAATATATTCCTTGTTTAACTGATACACAATATGCACAAGAGGCCTTAAGAGAATATGATAAAAATTGTAATTAGACAATAGAAAGAGCTGTATCACTACAGCTCTTATTTCTTTTAGTTATTTGGTAGGAGTGCCAAAGTTTCCTACATCTCTTGTTAACCTATTGCTAGGTGCGTGGAAGGCACGAAAATTTTCCACCTCAAACAACTATTCATATTGTATTTTAATTATAGCATTTCTATTCATTTTTGTAAAGTATTTTCTTGTTCTTGATCAATTGCTTATATGCACTATTTCTTATTTTCCACAACGTCAAGATCGAATTTTTATCCCTTTTTTTATCTATTCCAGTACTTAGTTTTATCACCAATTGTATATTTTTTCCTTCTTCTATTATCCTCTTTAGCATTATTATTGTATCTATATTTTTAGCATCTTCCAATATATAATCTGGATTTTTTATTATATTTTGTATGTATTTAGCATATTTTTCATAATCACCGTGGATGCCTTTTTTGAATATGCTTTATTCTGTCATTTGTTAGTATAACATCTTCTGTTACAATATTTTTTCCGTGCGCCCCAATTTTATGTCTGTCCAACTTTCCTATATATTGCAACTCTTATCTTATATCCTCCTTATTTCAATTTAATCGATAGCAACTTACTAATTCCATTTTCCTCCATAGTAACACCATAAACAGTATCTGCTGCTTCCATAGTACCTTTCCTATGAGTAATTACTAGGAACTGTGTCTCTCTACAAAATTTCTTTAAGTACTCTGCAAAACGATATACATTAACATCATCTAATGCCGCTTCAATTTCATCTAAAATACAGAATGGTGCTGGACTCATTTTTAGAATAGCAAATAACAATGCAATCGCAGTAAACGCCTTTTCTCCACCTGATAATAGCATCATATTTTGTAGCTTTTTACCAGTTGGTTGTACACGAATATCAATACCACATTCTAAGATATTATTTTCATCCTCTAAAATTAACTCAGCCTTTCCTCCACCAAACAATTCTACAAATACCTCATTAAAGTTCTTGCTAATAATAGCAAATTTCTCTTTAAATTGTTGCCTCATGGTTTCTGTCATATCATTGATAATACCTCTTAATTTAGAAGCTGTATTTTCTAAGTCTAAACGTTGTTCAGACATGAAATCATATCTTTCTTTCGTCTTTTTGTACTCTTCAATAGAATCAATATTAATGCTTCCCAAATCTTTAATCTTATTTCTCAAGCTATTTACTTGTTTTTGTGCTGTTGCCACATTATTTGGCTTTGGATATTCTTCGGTATTATTCGGTGTTAATTCATACTCTTCCCATAAGCTTTCTGTTACTTGCCCTAAATCTTGTTCTACTTTTGTCTTTTTCACGTCTAGCTTGACAATTTGCTCTTTCAAACCTTCTAACACACCAAATTGACTTGTAATCTCAGCTTCTGTTTTTGTCATCTTTTCATTCTTCTGGATTCTTTCTTGTTTTAGTTCTTCTACTTTGTTTGAACTATTGCTAACCTCCAATTTGATTTGTTCAATTTGTGCTTCTAAGTTTTGAATCGCCAACTCTAACTCTTGATTATCTTTTTTGTTTTCTTCTATTGTCGCTTGTTTTAGTTCCATACTCTTTTTCTGATTTTCAATATCTTGCTCAATTCTAGCAACCATTTCATCAATAGAGTTTTCGCTCTCATCAAAAGAACTAACAGAAATTTTTAAATTGGTAATATCTAAATTCAAATCATCAATATATTTTTGATTATCTTTGTTGTTTATTGCAAATTGCTCTATAACAGCATTTAGTTCTTCCATTTCTTTCACAATAGAAATACTTTCTTGTTCTTTTTCTTCTTTTTGCTTTCTATTTTCTACCTTTTGTTTTTCTATTGTCACTTGTTCTTGTTTTAATTTGTCACGTCGTTCCTCTAAGCGACTAATATTTTCTTCAATAGCCACCATTTTCTGTTTTTCTGTAGCATATATAATTTCAATTTCTTGTAGTTCTCTTTCTAGTTTAGCAGTTTCTTCAATTAAATCTCCAATAGAAGCAGCATAATCCTCTTGCTCTTTTTTCTTATCTATTATTTGTTTCTCTAATTTCTTTAACTCTTTTTCAAGCTCTTCAATTTCTCTGCTTCTACCTAAAATATTCACACTTTTTGTTTGAACACTACCACCAGAAATAGAACCAGTTGAACTGATAATGTCCCCTTGTAGTGTAACAATTCTAAAAGAATACTTATCTTTTTTCGCTAAATTAATAGCTGTATCCATATCTTTGACTACTACTGTTCTTCCTAGTAGATTTAGTACAATTTGCTCATACTTTTTGTTGCATTTTACTAAATCAGATGCTATCCCAATCACGCCATCCATTTTTGTTAATTTGTCTAGTTTCCTACCTTGAACAGAGGAAATCGGTAAAAAGGATGCTCTACCTAAGCTATTCTTTCTTAAATGCTCAATTAGCTTTTTTGCATCTTGCTCTGTCTCTGTAACCACATTTTGCAAAGCTTGTCCTAAACACATTTCAATTGCTAATTCATACTCTTTGTCTACTGATACAAGATTTGCTAAAACTCCATGAACACCTTTACTTAAACTGCTATCCTTTTCACAATGGAATAATAAAGATTTTACTGTTTTGTTATAGCCTTCTTTTTCTTTTTCAGTTTCTACTAAAAATTGATGTCTAGCTTGCTTCATTCTTTGGTTATATTCTAATTTACTAACTTCTTCCTCAAACTGCTTTACCTTTTGCATGCTTTCATTTTTAACATCTTGCTTTTTCTCCAAATTGCTTGCAGCTGTGTTCCTTTTAGATTCAATTTCATAAAAGCCTTTAGAAAGTTCTTGTTTTTCCATTCTTTTGGCATCTAATTCAGAAATAGTAGAACTGATCTCATTTTGTACTTGTTTTTTGCGTTTGTCTAGGTTTTCAAAATTAACATCTAATGTATTTATTTCGCCTGCTAGCTCATACTTCTTGTCAGCACATTGTTCAACCGCTTGTTTCTTTCCCTCTATTTCTAACTCTTTATCTGATAATTTCTTTGTTAGTTCAGCAAGTTCAGTTTCTTTTTCTTCTAACTCTTTTTCAAACTTTTCTTTATTAGAACCTAAACTAGTTTTCTTTTCTAATTTTTGTTTTTGTTCTTCTTGTAATTCAGAAATTCTATTGTTTACTTCCTCAATCTCACCAGTCAATCTTTCTTGGTTATTATGATTATTTTGAATTCTCTCTTTGTGAATTCCTATTTCAGAATTGATTTTTTCAATTTTATTGCTACTTTCAAACCCTAAATTTTGCATTTCTTCAATTTGCCTAGTAATATCATCAATTGCTTGTCTTAGTGTCTCTTTATCAGATTGCAAAGTTTCCATTTTGGTATCTTCTAATTCTTTTTGAGATACTAAAATGTCATAGTCCTTTACAATTTGTTCTAATTTTTCTTTGTAAGTAGCAATATTATATACAAAAAGCCCTACTTCAATAGACTTTAACTCTTCCCTTAAGTCTAAGAATTGTTTTGCTTTATCTGCTTGTATTTTAAGAGGCTCAAGACTTCCTTCTATTTCTGATAAAATATCATTAATACGAAGTAAGTTTAATTTTGTTTGCTCTAATTTCTTTTCAGATTCTGCTTTTCTCGTTCTATATTTTACAATTCCTGCTGCTTCCTCAAAAATATGTCTTCTATCTTCTGATTTATTGCTTAAAATCTCATCAATTTTCCCTTGTCCTATAATACTATATCCATCTTTTCCAATTCCTGTATCCATGAATAATTCTAAAATATCTTTTAAACGGCAAGGTGTTTTATTAATAAAATATCCTGTTTCTCCACTACGATAAATTTTCCTTGTAACAGTTACTTCTGTATATTCTACTGGTAGTTTGCTATCTGAGTTATCAATAACAATAGAAACCTCAGCAAACCCCAATGATTTTCTGGCTTGTGTTCCTGCAAAAATAATATCCTCAGATTTTGCACCTCTTAAGGATTTCATGCTTTGTTCACCAAGCACCCAACGAATAGCATCTGAAATGTTACTTTTTCCTGATCCATTTGGTCCAATAACAGAGGTAATACCTGGCTTAAATTCTAATACTGTTTTATCTGCAAAGGATTTAAAACCTTGCAATTCCATTCTCTTTAAATACAACTTTTTCACCTATTTTTCTATATAATGGGAACTTTCCCTTACACAAAGAAAAACTCCATATTTCGACTTTATTATACTGGATTTTTGTCAATTTTGCAAGCAGTTTCATTTTTTATATTCTAGAAAAAACAAATACACACTCTGCTTCGCAGTTAGAGTGTGTATTAAAAAACAATCTAATTAGGCGACCACTTTTGTGGTTTCCTATTTCTATATTTATTAGACTCATTAATCACTTTTTTGTCAATAGTTAAATTCTACTTTGAAATTCTTTCTGCAATCTGGTTACAATGTTTGATTACTTCTTGTACATTTCCTATTTTCATCTTCCTATTTTCCATTAGTATTTCACCTTTCACAATCGTTGTTTCTACATTTCTGCCACTAGTATTATATACTAAATTCGCAATTTCATTTAAGTTTGGTAACATAGTAATATTATCTAAACTTTCCTCTACATTTACTAGAATTAAATCTGCATCTTTGCCTACTTCTATACTACCTACTTTGTCTTCTAAACCTAATAATTTCGCTCCATTAATCGTTGCCATGCGAAGTGCATTCTTAGCAGTTATTCTCTCCTCATTTTCATGAATACCACCCTGGATTAAACATGCTACTCTCATTGCCTCAAACATATCCAAATTACTTCCAGAGCCTTGTCCATCTGTACCAAGTGCAACATTAATTCCTTCTTGTAAATATTTGGTAGTATCAGCTATTGTGCAACCTAATCTTAAATTTGAAATTGGATTATGTGCAATTCCACAGTCCATTGTTTTTAATATATTAATATCTTCATTGTTTAAATGTACACCATGTGCTAAAATTGTATGAATACCATCAAAATATTGTTTTAATACTTCTATCGCCTTTTTTCCATGTTGTTTTTGAATATCTTCAATTTCATCCATACTCTCTAAAAAGTGTACATGAATTGGCAAATGATATTCTTTTGCTAAATCTGCTGTAGCTTGTAAGCATTCGTCTGAGCAAGTATATAAACTATGCGGTGCAACGCAATAAGTAATTAAGTCATTTTTTGTATCTCTAGACTCATAAAACTCTCTAAATTCCTTCACTCTTTGTTCATAACTTCCATCTGCGTCCATAATTGTTCTAGTAATAACTGCTCTTACTTTACAATCCTCAGCCGCTTTTCTAATTTCCTCTGACATAAAATACTGGTCATTAATGGTTGTAGTTCCTGTTGCAATCATTTCATAATAAGACAACATACTTGCCCAATAGACATCTTCTTTAGTCAGTTTTTCTTCTCTTGGCCAAATTTTTTCATTTAGCCATTCATACAATTTACATCCTTCTGTTGTTTCTCTAAAAATGCTCATTGGAATATGGCTATGAGTATTAATCATTCCAGGCATAACAATATGATCTGTTGCATCTATTACTTTTATATCTGCTTTTTCTTCTATTTCTTCCTCTATCTGAATTATCTTACCGTCTCTTACTAAAATATCTCGTTTCTTAACAATAACATCCTCATTTTCAAATAGTAATACTTTTCCATTTTTTATTAACAAATCTTGCATCATTTTCTCTCCATTTTCAATATTGTTATGCCTTCATTATATTGAATTTATTTGTATTATTCAAGTAAAACTTTAGTCTTCTTCTAAATATTCTTTTAATAATTTCTCTATTTTGTTAACTATTTTTTCTGTTTCTTCTCTTGACTTTTCCTCTTTTAGCATTTTGTCTAGTTTTTTTAGCAAATCATCAATTTCCTTTTTTTTATCTTCCATATGTGCATTTACCTTCTATCAAAGGCTTCCTCCTCTCCTTATTACTACTATTCCCCCCTTTTTGTTTTTTATGCTAGACTTCCCCTTATTTACTAAAAGAAACTTTGGATTAACAAATATAAACTAACAAACTTCAATAACAAGTTGTTAAGAATTTATAATATTTTGTATCACTCACTTACTAAAGTATAACTTATTAGTACTCACTAAAATGTTACATCTAGGAAATCCAATTCCCTTTCTCATTTTGCAAGTGAGTTCCTAGAATAGAGAAAAATAGAAAAATATGATGTCATTTTAGTAACACCCTACCTTTCTACTTCTCTTTTTTTTGATTCATTTAAACTACTATTCCTTATTCCTATTAAAATATTCAATTAAATGTAAAATCATTTCCTGATTTTCAGGTTTCAATTTTTCAAAACCAACTAGTCCCACATTTTGAGACTTTTTATCTGCTTTTTCTAGGTATTCACTAAATATTGTATCTGTTCCTACATGAAATAAATTGCATATTTTTACTAATATTTCATAAGATGGTTTTGATTTATTCTGTTCAATATTGCCAATATATCTTGTTGAACATTCAATTGACTCTGATAGTTTTTCTTGTGTATATCCATAACTTTTCCTAAGTGCTTTTAGCTTATCGCCTATCACAATTTCCTTTTGCTTTCTCATTTTTATAATATTCCCTCTTTCAACGTTCAAAATTCGCTTAAATTGCTATCTCTTATTGTCTTTTTATGGAAATATGATATCAAAATGACACCTCAAATAAAAGGAAGTATATGGGTATTATATATCAATTTATTTCATGTTGCAATACACAACTGTAGAATTATTTTTATCAAATTATCTTTCAATCTTCCAACCACTTTATACCATTCTTTTACTTGCCATTTTTTTTGTTTTGTAGTATGATTACATAAATACAAAAGAAACTAAAGGTGAAAATATGAAGAATGAGAAGATCGATTTTTATAGTCCAATAGATTTAAAAACCTATAATTTAGAGTCTACAATACGTTATCAATTAGACATTTTAGAAAGGCTTGACCCTTTTACTAGAAGACATAGTGAAAATGTAGCTAATTTATGTTGTCGTATTTGCCAATATTTACACTGTAGAAGATCTTTCACAGTTCATTGTACTATTTGTGGCTATTTACATGATATTGGCAAAATGCAAATCCCTACAAAAATTTTAAATAAGCCTGATAAATTAACTGAAGAAGAGTATGAAATTATGAAACAGCATACCACTTTAGGTTATAAAATATGTATGAAAGAACCAAAACTTAGACCCTATGCTCTAGCCGCTTTAGATCATCATGAAGCATTAGATGGCAACCGGTTATCCTAATGGCATTAGAAAAAAGGACATTCCCTATGAAGCTCAGATTGTGCGTGTGGCAGACGAATATGATGCTTTAGTCACCAAAAGACAATATAAAACACATGTTAATATCTCTGAAACTCTAAAGGATCTTATTAAAGACGCAAAACCAGACCCTAAATTTGTTGCTTTAGATCAATTAGCATCTAAGGAAAAAGATGGAAAAATTAATGGTCTTATTTTAAAAAGACTGTTTAAAGTAGTTATTGATGACACTTTATATGAAATTAGTGGAGTTATGGACTATGTTGAATATTTAAAACAACAAATAAAGCGTTTAGAATTAATGCAAAGTTATAAGAAAAAAGCGGATCATTCTAGCAAAGAAAAAACAAAAGAGTATTATTTAGAAGGTATGCGTTTATTGCTTCAAGAGGGTGAAACTATCGAAAATTTCGAGCAGATTTTAGAAGAATATAAAAACGCAGTAATTGTTAGACAAAATGTAATTGCCCAATTACATGCTGAAATCCGAATTATAAAAAAATTAAGAGTTTAAACAAAGGATGTGTCATAAGTTATTTAACTTGTGGCATAAAGGAGGTACAATGAGCAAAGTAAAAAAATTATATACTACTTCCAAAAAGTTAACAATCATTATGTTAGTATTTTTTACATTACTAATTTTACTTGTCATTCGCCTTGGCTTTATTCAATTTGTGCAAGGTGCTGATTTAAAGGAAAAGATGTATGATCAATTAATTACTAGTAGATTAGTCAATCCACACAGAGGAACTATTTACGACACTAACGGTAAGACCTTAGCAGTTAGTGCACCAGTAGATACAATTACAATTAATCCTAATAGTATTGTTGTCATGAAGGGTGGAAAATTAGATGAAACTGCTACAAAAGCTTTGAAGGAAAAAGTAGCAAAGGTCTTTTCTGACATTTTTGAATTAGATTATGAAACAACACTCAAAAAAGTATCTAGTGAAAATTCCTATGAAACCATTATTCGAAAGGTAGATAAAGACAAGGTAGATACACTAAAAACTTGGATGAAAGAAGAAAAATTCTCTAGTGGAATCAATATTGAAGAAGATACCAAAAGATCGTATCCTTATGAGAACTTAGCCTCCTCTTTAATTGGATTTTGCGGAAATGATAACCAAGGTCTATATGGATTAGAACTTTATTGGGACAATGTTTTAACAGGTACTCCTGGTAAAGTAGTTACTTCGCAAAATGCTTTTCAAGAATTTATTCCTGACGAAAATCAAACCTATATCCCAGCTGAGAATGGTTATGATCTCACTTTAACTATTGACGCGAATATTCAAGCAATTGTAGAAAAGTATTTAAAGCAAGCTTGTATTGAAAATGGCTGTGACCGTGGTGGTAATGTAATTGTCATGGATCCTAAAACTGGTGATATTTTAGCAATGGCTACTTATCCAGATTATAACCTAAACACACCTTTTGAAATGCCAAGCTATTTAAAAGAAAAAGATTGGAAAAAGCTGTCATCTGAAGAGCAGACCAAAACTCTATATTCAGTTTATCGTAATCGTGCTGTTTCTGATACCTATGAGCCTGGTTCAGTATTTAAAATTATCTCTGCTGCTGTAGCCCTTGAAGAAGATAAGGCAAGCACCGATAAATCAAAAGCATATTATTGCAAGGGAAAAGAAGTGGTATCTGGAATCAGAATAAACTGTGCACATGGTACAGTACATGGCTATCAAAGTTTAAGAGAGGCTTTAGCCCACTCTTGTAACCCTTCTTTTATCCAGTTAGGACAAAAAATAGGTGCAAATACTTTTTATAAATATTATGATGCATTTGGACTTTTCCAAAAAACAGGAATTGAAACTTCTGAAGAAAATGGTTCTCCTATCTTCTGGAATGTAGACAATGTGGGACCTATTGAACTTGCTACTATGTCATTTGGGCAGAGATTTAAAATTACGCCACTTCAAATGATTACAGCAGTATCTAGTATTGCAAACAATGGCATGCTCATGAAACCTAGAATTGTTAGTGAAATGAAAAATACAGATAATGGTGCTGTAACTACTATTGCTCCTATCCAAGTAAGACAGGTTGTTTCTAAAGAGACCTCAGCAGAAGTTTTATCTATGATGGAAACCGTTGTAACAGATGGTACTGGAAGATACTCTCAAATTAAAGGATATTCTATTGGTGGTAAAACAGGTACCTCAGAACCTGACCCAGGAAATAAAGATGAAGGTCTTACCTTTTCATTTTTAGCAGTTTCTCCTGTGGAAAATCCGGAAATTGTAATGCTTGTTACCTTATATAATCCTACAAAAGGAAATGCTAATACGGTAGGTACTCCTATTGCCTCTATCGCAGCTCAAAAAATGTTAAAAGAAATACTACCATATATGCAAATACCTGTAGATACTTCTAGTAACACTACAAGTAATACTATCACTTTACCAAATGTTACAAATAAGACGGTGGCTGAAGCAGAGAAAATATTAAAAAACGCTGGATTTATCTGCAGTACCTCTGGTAAATCTGATGAAATTGTAACAGAACAATTCCCTGTAAAGGGATCTCAATTAACAAAAGATTCTATTGTAAAACTATATACAGAAACAGAAAATACTCGTGTTTCTAAAAAAGTACCAAACTTAATTAATAAAAACCTTTCTCAAGTCAAGGCTTTATTGAAAGAAAAGAACTTGAATTTAAGTGTTACTGGTTCTGGTATTGTTGTTAGTCAAGATCCAATTCAAGATACTTCTGTAGAAGAGGGAACTATTATTAAAGTAACAATGGGAAATTAAACGAATTTTTAAAAGCAGCCAAATGGCTGCTTTCTTTTATACAATTTGTTTTAACATTTTTGCTATTTGATCTGGACAAGATGTTCCTCTTCCTCTACAATCAATTCCTTCTAGTCTTTTGATAACCTCTTCTATTTTCATTCCCTCTACTAACTTCGAAATCCCTTGTAGGTTTCCATGACATCCATTTTCTACTATTAATTTTTGGATAATTCCTTCTTCTACTTCTACAATAATTTGTGTAGAACATACTCCTTTTGGAGTAAATCTATATTCCATTTTTCGTTTCTCCTTTTTCTCTATTTTAAAAACTAATTAAACTTTGGTAAGATTCTATTGCATAATTGTCTGTCATTCCAGCAATATAGTCTAAAATTGCTCTTTTATAGTCTTTTTCTTTTTTCATATCATAAATCATTTTATTATTCAATTTGATTTGTTCTTTTTCTCTTAAACTCCAATAATTTTCAATCCATTCTAAAAATTCCAAATAGGTTTTTGAATATTGCTTTCCATATTCTACAAGCTTTTTGCCTGTGTCTTCTCCATTATAGCATTGTGCTAAACTATTGAAGATGCGATGAAGAATAATAGAAAAATATTCATCTGGAGCTCCTACACGTTTATTTAAATAAATCTTTCGATAGTTGAAAGCTTTTATTCGATTCATCATTTCTAATTTTTCTTGTGAAAAGTGTAGTCCCTGCTCTATATTCGAATTTTGGCACAAATCAATTACTAATTCATTAATAATATTAGTATTATTAATTGGTTCTTTCCTTTTCATATTAAGCAATTCATTTAATTCCTGAATGTCTTCTGAAGATAAAACTTTAAGAATAATAGCATCTTCTATATCTCTGCCTATGTATGAAATTTTATCTGCTATTTTAATTACACATCCCTCCCAAGTATATGGCTTATATTGGTTTGGTTTTGTATAATCGCATAGTTCTATTACTTCTTCACGTGGTTTCAAACTATTTTCATCCACCTCACCACAATGTGAAATAATACCATCTCGAACAGCATAGGTAAGATTTAAGTTCTTTCTATTTCCCTCATTATCTTCTAATAACTCCATATCATCTACAAAATGAAGTCCATTCTTTTCATGCCAAAAACTTTCTCCTAACTGTTCTTTAGAAATTTCGTCTAAAATCTTCTCTCCTTTATGTCCAAATGGGCTATGTCCTAGATCATGAGCTACGGCAATGGATTTAATTAGCTCTATGTTTAATCCAAGATAATTTCCTATTGTATAACTAATAGACCCCACATGATTAACATGCTCTATTCTAGTACATATATGATCATTGGATGGAGAAAAAAATACCTGTGTTTTATGTTTTAATCTACGATAAGCATTACAATGAATAATTCTAGTATAATCTCTTTCAAACTCTGACCTCAAATCATTTTTTCTAGCATATAGTCCCTCTTGTCTTTGAATCGCATTTCTCCATTTAGGATTTTCTTCTGTCATAGCTACTTTTTGAAGATTATTTTCCATCCATTTTCCCTCCACTTCTTTTTCATAATTACTTTGCTACTTTCTTTTTGTTTCGTATATTTTACCATACTTTTCTCTTTATGTCTTCTTTTTAGTAAAATTTCAAAAACAGGGGAAGTAACTCCTCCCCTGTTTCTATTCTAATATTTATTGTTTATCTCCAAAAATCTCGTCAAATTCTTCTCCGTCAATTTTTTCTTTTTCTAATAAAACATTAGCAACCTTTGTTAGTTGTTCCATATGTTCTTTTAGAAGTTCTTCTGCTTTTCTATAAGCAAAATCAATAATACTCTTAACTTCTTCGTCTACAATTCCTGCTGTTTCTTCTGAATATTCTCTACCTTGTGCTAAATCTCTTCCTAAGAATACTTCTTCTTGGTTAGAGCCTAGCATAATTGTTCCAACTCTTTCACTCATACCATATTTGGTTACCATGCTTCTAGCAATCTGTGTAGCTCTTTCAATATCATTGCTTGCGCCTGTTGAAATATCATCTAACACTAATTTCTCTGCTACTCTACCACCAAGAAGTGAAACAATATTTTCTACCATTTCTGTTCTAGACATAAAGTTTTTGTCCTCTGTTGGACGATACATTGTATATCCACCAGCCATTCCTCTAGGAATAATAGAAATTTGATGAACTGGATCTTGCGTAGGTAAAAATCTGCTTACTACTGCGTGACCTGCTTCATGGAAAGCAACTAATTTTTGTTCTTTATCACTTCTTACTCTAGTTCTCTTTTCAGGACCCATGGTTACTTTTACCATAGCATCTTCTACTTCTTGCATTGTAATTTGTTCTAAGTTTCTTCTAGCTGCTAACAATGCTGCTTCATTTAATACATTTTCTAAGTCTGCTCCAGAAAATCCTGAAGTATTTTTTGCTATTGTTTTTAAGTCTACATCATCTGCTAATTTTTTCTTTCTACTATGAACTTCTAAGATTTGTTCTCTTGCTTTTACATCTGGATTTGATACCACAATTTGTCTATCAAATCTTCCTGGTCTAAGTAATGCTTTATCTAATACATCTGGTCTGTTAGTTGCTGCTAACACAATAACACCTTCATTAGCAGAGAAACCATCCATTTCTACTAATAATTGATTTAATGTTTGTTCTCTTTCATCATGTCCTCCGCCAAGTCCTGCACCTCTTTGGCGTCCTACTGCATCAATTTCATCGATAAATATAATACAAGGAGCTTTTTTCTTAGCTTCTTCAAATAAATCTCTTACACGTGATGCACCAACACCTACAAACATTTCAACAAAGTCTGAACCACTGATAAAGAAGAATGGTACTCCTGCTTCACCTGCAACAGCTTTTGCCAATAATGTTTTACCTGTTCCTGGATGTCCTACTAATAACACACCTTTAGGAATTCTTGCACCCATTTCAGTAAATTTCCTTGGATTTTTTAAGAATTCTACAATCTCTTCTAATTCTTCTTTTTCTTCATCTACACCTGCTACATTATCAAAAGTAATTCTGTTCTTATCTGTTGGATTTATCATTCTAGCACGGCTTTTTCCAAATGACATCGTTTTGCCATTTCCACCATTTCCACCTTGTGCACCGCCCATTAATAAGAACCAGAAAATAAAGAAGATAATTAACAACCCAAATGGCGTTAATAAACTTAACAACACCATCCAAATTGATTCTGATTTTTCAGTTACAGTTACACTACCAGATTTCATATTATCTGCTAACATTTCCATTAAGTTATCAACACTAGGAATGTTAACTTCCTTTGTAAAATTTTCGCTTTTTAATTTTACTTCTGCTTTCTTTCCATTCGCTTCCAATGTTATTTCTTTTACATCTCCTGATTCCACTTTTGCTATCAAATCAGAATATGCTAACTTACTATCTGTCTTTTCTAAAATTGCACTAATTAATACAATTAAAATGACTCCAATGACTAGCCACATAGCTAATGTTTTAATACTATTTTTCAAAACATTTCCTCCTTATCTTTACCCTTTTGTGCTTTTACTATTTAGTTATCCATTTTAATTTTACTATTCCAGACTATACCATACCCTAAAATGAATTGCAAGCATTTTCACAAAACTTTTATCTTGCAAATCAAGTGATAGCAAGGTTTTGCTTACGGAAGGTTTAAGTAGATATGAAATTCTTTTTTAAAAAAATTTTTCCTTTATTTACAAAAATTTTAATTTTTTTATTGGGAGTTAGATATTTATTACCAATGTTATTTTCGCAAAGCCTAATGACATCATCTATATGAATTTTACTAATTCCTTGCGCAGTTCCTATTACCTTATTAATAGTATATAAAAGAACTTTTTCTTTTATAACCTTCGATAATTTATTAAACTTTTGTAAATCTAAAATAATCTCTTTTTCATTTTCCCCTATTTTTATGGTTTCATACGTTTGATTTGCAATTTGTTTAAAATATTCTTCTTCTTCTCCAGCTAATTCAGATAAACGGTTTATTCCTTGAATAATATTAGGATTAAACTCCTTTTGCAAATAAGGAATTAGTTCATTTCGTATTTTATTTCTTGTATATATATTTTCTAAATTTGTTTGATCTGTTTTAGGCTTTAGTTCCTGCTCTTTACAATATTCCTCAATCTCAATTCTCTCACATTCCAAAAGTGGTCTTATATATACTAATCCATTATTCCTATTTAACTTCATTTCAATTCCTTTTAGCCCTGATATGCCACTTCCACGTAGTAAATTCATTAATACCGTTTCTACATTATCATTGCTATTATGTGCTGTTGCAATTTTATTACTACTTGTCTTTTTTGCTACTTCTTCAAAAAATTCATAACGCACTTTTCGCCCCATCTCTTCTTTCCCTAACTTTTGTTCTTGTGACAATTTTGTAATATTAGCATATTTCGTAAAACAAGGAACTTTTATTTTTTCGCAGAATTCTTGTACATATTTTGTTTCTTCCTCTGCCTCACCTCTTAGCATATGGTTTATATGTGCCACTACTAATTCTATTTTCAAAATTTCCTTCATGCAAAATAAGCAATTGAGCAAGCACATGGAGTCAGGACCTCCAGATACACCAATTACTATTTTGTCCCCTTTTTGTATTAAATTATATTTTTGAATGGCCATCAAAACCTTTTGTTGTAAATCGTTTTCTTTCCTCATTTTCATTTTCTAATTTACTATTGGTTACTAATTAACATGTAATAAAAGTGTCAAACGTTATCCTATATTAATTAGCAATTAATATGTAAATTACTCCCTATACTTATCCAAATTAGCAAATTTAGTGTAACTTCCAAGCCATGCAAGTTCTACTGTTCCTGTGCTACCTGCTCTGTGTTTTGCTAAAATAACTTCTGCAATATTTTTCTTTTCAGAGTCTTCATTATAATAATCATCACGATATAAGAACATAACAATATCTGCATCTTGCTCAATTGCTCCTGATTCACGTAAATCTGAAAGCATTGGTCTATGATCTGGTCTTTGTTCTACAGATCTTGATAATTGTGAAAGTGCAATAACTGGAACTCCAATTTCTTTTGCCAAAATCTTTAGAGAACGACTAATCTCTGAAATCTCTTGTTCACGGCTAGAATTCTTCTTATTACTTCCTTGTACTAATTGAATATAATCAATTACTACTAAGCCGATATTTTTCTCTAATTTTAATTTTCTACATTTAGCACGAATCTCCATAACAGAAATACCTGGAGTATCATCAATAAAGATTTGTGATGTAGATAAAGCTCCTGAAGCCTCTGCTAGTTTAGTCCAATCTTCATCTTCTATTTTTCCCGTCCTAACCTTGTTACTATCCACCATTGCTTCACTACATAAAATACGGTTTGTCATTTGCTCTTTAGACATTTCTAAACTAAAAATTGCAACCCCTGCATTTGCCCTTATAGCTGCATTTGTAGCAATATTTAAAGCAAAGGCAGATTTTCCCATAGCTGGTCTTGCAGCAACAATGACTAAATCAGAAGGGTGTAGTCCTGCTGTAATATAGTCTAAATCAGCAAATCCAGTTGGCGTACCTGTAATATGTTGTTTTTGATTATATAACTTTTCTAACTCTGTAAAGGAATCTACTAAGATATCCTTAATAGCTGAATATCCTTTTTGATTTCTATTTTGAATTACATCAAAAATTCTCTTTTCAGCAGTATCTAAAATGTCTTCTACTTCTTGTGTTTGATCATACCCTAAAGTAATTAAATCATTAGCAGTTTTAATTAAAGCTCTTAAAGCTGATTTCTCTTCTACAATTTTAATATATTGTTCCACATTGGCAGTAGTTGGCACTCTATCTGGAAGTTGTGCAATATATTCTAGCCCACCAACTGATTCTAACTGTTTCATTGATTGTAATTCTGTTTTTAAAGTAATAATATCAACAGGCTGCGCACGATTATATAAATTAAGAATTGCTTCAAATATTAACTTATTATCTTCACGATAGAAGTCCTCTGGCTTCAATACTTCTAATGCAGATGAAATTGCATCTTTATCTGTTAACATACTACCGAATAACTGCTTGTTCTGCTTCTATATCATGTGGTGGTATTTTACCTAGTTCCATTTTTGATTTCCCCTTAATTATCATTTATCTTCAATATATCACTTGTTCATTTTTTACTAGTTTTACATTTATCATTATATTGAAAATTATTCTATAATTTGAATTTTTAATGTTGCATTAACTCCTTCATATAGCTTAATAGAAACACTAAAATTACCTAATGTCTTTATTGGCTCTTTCAATTCTACTTTCTTTTTATCTACTTCTATTTTATATTGTTCTTTCAAACTATCTGCAATTTCTTTTGAAGTAATGGAACCAAATATCTTACCATTTTCTCCTGACTTGACTACTATTTTTAATACAATATCTTTTAGCTTTTCTGCTATTTTTTGTGCTTCTGCTTTTTCTACAGATTTCTTATAAGCATTAGAGTCATTTTTTCCCTTTAGCTTGCTCATATTCTCTGCATTTGCTTCTATTGCTAACTTTTTAGGAAATAAAAAATTTCTAGCATATCCATCACTTGCCTCAATCACTTCATCTTTTTTTCCTACTCCCTTTATATTTTCTAATAAAATAACCTTCATCTTTGTAGCCTCCTTTTCTTTTTTGCTATACTTATCATACCTTAAAATCAGCTTTTTTTCAAGTATTTTTTGTTTTTAACACAACTCCTCTTTCGCTCCTAAAATAAAAGCATCAGTTTTTAGTCTGATGCTTCATTTATTAAACTATATATTTTTGCTTACTCATGAATTTTTTTACCAAAAATAGATTCTGCAAGTTTTCCAACAACAGGAAGTTCTGGGTCTCCATCTTGACACACTTTAACAATTCCCATAATGATAAGTATACCATATAATACATTTAAGCCTGTTGAAAAAAATGGTATTGAAAATGGTATCATTGAATATGCTATTGTAATTGCAAAATATCCTACTGAAATTACAATTGATTGTGCTGCATGTTTTTTTACATTTTGACTACTGTCTTTCATTAGTAAAAAGATTAATCCTCCTACCCATGAGAAGACATAGCTTAGTACTCCTTTTGCTTTATCTGTCATTTCCTTCCCCTTCTCCTTTCTTTAGTATCTTTCTATACTATATACTTGTTTACCCTATAAGTCAAGTATTTTATTCATTGGCTCTTGCTTTTGCAATAAATCTTTGAGAACCATCTACATTACAAGTAATTAAAGTTATTTCTTTTCCTCCATTTGTTCTTTGACTAGTACAAGAAGTATCATAAGGATCTATCATATCTGTTTTATATACATAATAACTTAGTGCTTCTCCATCCATTTCTGTTATAATAATCTCTGCCCCCTGTTCTATTTGATTCAATTTTCCAAAAAATCTATCATCATTATAGTTATGTCCTACAATGCACATGTTCCCTACTTGATTTGGATTAGATCCCCAATATTTATTTAATGACACTTTTAAAAGAGCTTCTGAAGTCTTCGCTAATACTGGATATTGTATTCCCAAACTTGGAATAGTTAAATATGCTACTGTATCATAAGCTTTTCCATCTGATGCAATTGCCTTTTTTACTACCACTCCTTTTTCTGCTACTTGTGCATCTTTTAAAGTATTCTTATCAAGTGCAACTGCTGTTTGTGCTATAGATTGCTTCACATTAATGTCAAAGTTTGGTAGATGCTCTATTCTATTTTCTTCTTGTGACACTGCTTTTGATGTCATATTCCATGAACCAAGTCCCATTAATATCACAATACAAACTGCTATAATCAATAACAAACTTGTTATAATCATTCCACTGCTACTAATAGCTTTTCTCTGTTTTGATTGTGGAACATGATAAAAATCTTCTTGTCTTGTAAATTCTCTTGCATCATCCATTATTGTTTCATTACGAGAAGAATCATTTGTATAAAGAATTTGAATCATTCGTTTTTCATAGGATACTTTTGCTAAGTATCTCTATATCCTCCTTTTTAATATTTTTTCTAGCCTGAAATTTCACTAAAATATTCATTAATTCGGATAATTAGCTCTTGTTTTGTCTCTTCCATCGTCATATTTTCAACTTGTGCTCCTGCTAGGGTGATATGACCGCCACCACCTAATTTTTCTAAGATAACTTGAACATTAATATCTCCAATGGAACGTCCACTAATGCAGACTTTATCTCCAACTTGCCCCATTACAAAAGAAGCTGTAATATCACTAATGGTTAATAATTCGTCTGCTGCCTTTGCACAAATTAAATTAGCATCTTTGTCTATCTCATCATAAGTAGAAATGGCAATATTTTCTTCAATCATTTCTACTTTTTCTACAATTTTAGAAATCTTGTTGTAAGTTTTTAAATCACTCTGGAACCATTTTTTTACTTTTATAATATCTACTCCACATTTTCTCAAATATGCTGCTGCCTCAAAAGTTCTAACACCTGTTTTAAACGTAAAATTTTTAGTATCCATCATAATTCCTGCATATAAACTTTCTGCCTCTATGGTAGTTAATTCTACTCCTTTTGTTGCATATTCCAAAATTTCAGTTACAAGTTCTGATGCAGAAGATGCATACACCTCATGAAAAGTTAAAATAGCTTCTTCTATATAGTCCACACTTTTTCTATGATGGTCAATAATCACTATTTTATGAGTTTCTTCAAGTAATTCAGGTACTTCTACGTAATTATTCTTATGGGTATCTACAATAACAAGTAATGTCTCTGGTGTGATTTTAGAAATAGCTTCTGCTTTATTAATAATCGCATCTGCATATTCTGTTTCCTCTGTCGCTGTTTCAACAAAACTCTGTAAGTTTACACCTGACTCATTATAGATAATATAGGCTTCTTTATCTAACGTTTTAGCTAAACGGTAAATTCCCATACTAGCTCCCATAGAATCCATATCTCCATTGGTATGCCCCATAACCATAACTTTATCTGCTTCACTGATTAATTCTTCTAAAGCATGTGATACAATTCTTGCTTTTACCTTTGTTAGTTTTTCTACTTCTTGTGTTCTTCCTCCAAAGAAAGTATACTTTCCATCTTCTCTTACAACTGCTTGGTCTCCACCTCTACCTAGTGCAATGTCTAATCCTGCTTGTGCTGATTTATATTTCTCGTAATTTGATTCCCCTTCATTAGAAACTGCTATACTCAAGGTAATTTGAATTTTATCTGATAATTCTAATTCTTTAATGGTATCTAATATTCTAAACTTTCCTTCTTCTAATTTGGCTAAATACCTTTGTTCAAAAATACAGACAAAAGTATCTCTTTCAGATTTTACTACTAACCCTTCAAAACTTGCTGCCCACTCATAAATACTTTTCTCTATTTTTGCCTTTACTACTGGCTTGTCCTCATCCTCTATTCTTTGATTTACTTCTTCGAAGTTATCTATCATAATCACTCCTACACAAATCTGAGAGTCTTGATAATTTTGCTCTATTTGGATGTGTTCTGTATTATCTAGGAAATATAAAGTAAGCATGTATTTTTCTTTTGCCTTAGTATACTTCCCAAGTATTTGATAAATTTTATCTCCGATTTCTACTTCTTTTTGAATATCTTTTTCTGGATTTTCTGGATTGTTCTCAATTTCTAATTTAATTTGCTTTACCAAATCATTTAAAATGTTCTTGATATCAATGTTAGCAAACTCTTGACTAAACTTATTACTTTTCCATACTACATTTCCATCTGTCTCTACAATAACAAGTGAAAATGGTGAATTTATCATTGTATTTTTAGCTGCTTTATCCACATGAAATGTTAACTCTTGAAGATGCTCTGATAATTCACTTTGTCGTTTTTTATCGCTCCAATAAGTGTATAATAATACCAATATATACACAAAAATAGCAGGTATGAAATACCCAATATTTAAAATACTAATTAAAACTAGCAAAACTGCTATTACAATTAAATATATTTTGGTTTTTGCTATTAATCCTTTAAATACTTTTTTTGTATTGTTGTTTGGCATAAAAATCTCCTTTTTATCTCTTTTATTATACTATGTTTCTAGCATTTTGTCAATTAAGTTAGCTGTAGGAACGAAGTGACGTACAGATAACTTATGCAATCGAGCATAGCGAGATTGTAACCCTTAGAAGAGCTATGCAAATAGTATCAAACTTTTTGCTCTGTTTATGTTAATATCGTTACATTCTATACAGGAAGATGTGGAAAATATGGACTAATTTTTTCACGCAAAAGGCTCTGCAATGCAGAGCCTTCTTTTTATTCATTTCCTTACATATTCATATTACTTGTTGTCTCTTCCTCTTCTTCACTTTCCTCTGTGTTAATACGTGTATTTTTGTATATTGGAAGTCCTGTTCCTGCTGGAATTAACTTACCAATGATAACATTTTCTTTTAGTCCAATTAATTCATCTACTTTACCTTTAACAGCTGCTTCTGTTAATACTCTTGTTGTCTCTTGGAATGATGCTGCTGATAAGAAGCTTTCTGTTGCAAGTGATGCTTTAGTAATACCTAATAATAAACGTTTTCCATCTGCTATCTTCTTTCCTTCTGCTCTTGCTTTCTCATTTGCTTCTTCAAATTCATAAATGTCTACTAAAGAACCTGCTAATAGTTCTGTATCTCCATTATCTTCTACTCTTACTTTTTTAAGCATTTGTCTACCAATTACTTCAATGTGTTTGTCATTGATATCAACACCTTGATTACGATAAACTTTTTGAACTTCTTGTACTAAATATTCAAATACTCCTTCTGCACCTTTGATGGCAAAAATGTCACTTGGATTGATAGAACCTTCTGTTAGAGGGTCACCTGCTTCAACCCAGTCGCCTTCCCTTACTTTTAACTTAGCACCAAATGGAATTGGATATGTTTTAGAGTTGTCACTAGATGTAACAATAACTTCCTTTTTCTTCTTTTCCTCAGAGATTTTAACTGTTCCTTCAATTTCAGTAATAATAGCTAATCCCTTTGGTTTACGAGCTTCAAAAAGCTCCTCAACTCTTGGAAGACCTTGTGTGATATCTGCAACACCTGCAACACCACCTGAGTGAATTGTTCTCATAGTAAGCTGTGTACCAGGCTCACCAATAGATTGTGCAGCAATAATACCAACTGATTCACCAATATTTACTAAGTCACGTGTTGCTAAGCCCATACCATAACATTTACGGCAAACACCATGTTTTGTATGACAACCTAATGCTGAACGTACTTTTACTTTCTCCATACCAATTGCTCTTATCTTTTCTGCCATGCTTTCTGTAATCATAGTATCTGTATCTACAATGACTTCTTTGGTAGTTGGATCAATAATCGTTTCTAGTGGGAATCTACCAACTAATCTTTCTTCTAGTTTTTCAATAATTTGGTTTCCATCTTTAATATCTGTTAATTCTACACCTTCCTGTGTTCCACAATCATCTTCACGAATGATAATATCTTGTGATACGTCTACTAGTCTTCTTGTTAAGTATCCAGAGTCAGCTGTTCTTAACGCTGTATCTGTTAAACCTTTTCTGGCACCATGTGCAGAAATAAAGTATTCTAGAGCATCTAGACCTTCACGGAAAGATGAGGTAATTGGAATTTCAACTGTTTTACCAGTTGTACTTGCCATAAGTCCACGCATACCTGAAATTTGTCTTAATTGGTTTACGTTACCTCTGGCACCTGATTGGCTCATCATATACACTGGGTTTAATTCTTCAAAATTGTTCTTCATTGCTTCTGTAACATCATCAGTTGCTTTTTCCCAAATCTTGATAACAGAGTTATATCTCTCTTCGTTAGTAATTAAACCACGTTTATATTGTTTTAATACGTTATTTACTTGTTCATCTGCATCTGCTAAAATTTGTTTTTTAGCTGCTGGTACTTTAACATCATCAATTGATACTGTGATACCAGCTGTTGTAGAATGTTTGAAACCAGTTGCTTTGATATAGTCAAGTAATTCTGCTGTTGCACTTAGACCATTTGCGTTAATTGATTTAGCAATGATTTTTCCTAATGTCTTTTTAGAAACTGGAAAATCAATTTCTAATTTCAATAAGTTTTCTTTCTTTGTTCTATCTACAAAACCAAGATTTTGTGGAATACCTTGGTTATAGATAATTCTACCAACTGTTGTCTCAATTTTACCAGTTACCAATTCTCCATCAATTTCTTTCTCCATTTTTACCCAGATTTTACAATGTAGTCCTAAATCATGGTTATAATATGCCATAATCGCTTCATCTGGTGAAGAATAGTAATTTCCTTCTCCAATTTCTCCAGGTACTTCCATAGTTAAATAGTAAGCACCTAAAATCATATCTTGGGTTGGTACTGTTACTGGTTTACCATCTTGTGGTTTTAGTAAGTTGTTAACAGATAACATTAAATATCTTGCTTCTGCTTGTGCTTCTGGTGATAATGGTAAGTGAATAGCCATTTGGTCACCGTCGAAGTCAGCATTGAAGGCTGTACATACTAATGGGTGAAGTTTAATCGCTCTACCTTCTACTAATACTGGTTCAAATGCTTGAATACCAAGTCTATGTAGTGTTGGCGCACGGTTTAGAAGTACTGGATGGTCTTTAATAACATCTTCTAGGATATCCCATACTTCTGGACGTAATCTTTCTACCATTCTTTTTGCATTTTTAATATTATGAGCAATACCACGTCCAACTAATTCTTTCATAACGAATGGTTTAAATAATTCTACTGCCATTTCTTTTGGCACACCACATTGATATAGTTTTAGTTCTGGTCCTACTACGATAACAGAACGTCCTGAATAGTCAACACGTTTGCCTAGTAAGTTTTGACGGAATCTACCTTGTTTACCTTTTAACATATCTGATAAAGATTTTAAAGCTCTTCCTCCAGCACCTGTTACAGGTCTTCCACGTCTACCATTGTCAATTAAAGCATCAACAGCTTCTTGTAACATTCTTTTTTCGTTACGTACAATAATTTCTGGAGCACCTAATTCTAATAATCTCTTTAAACGGTTATTTCTATTAATTACTCTACGATATAAGTCGTTTAAATCTGATGTTGCAAATCTACCACCATCTAATTGTACCATTGGTCTAATATCTGGTGGAATAACTGGAACAACATTCATAATCATCCACTCAGGATGATTTCCTGATAATTTGAAAGCTTCTACAGTATCTAATCTTTTTACAATTTTAGCTTTCTTTTGCTCACTAGCTTTTTCTAATTCTTTCTTTAACTTTTCTGTTAATTTATCAACATCTACTTCTTTTAATAGCTTTTCAATGGCTTCTGCACCCATTTCAGCTTTAAAAGAACCTCTACCATATTTTTCTTCTGCATCATGGTATTCTTTTTCAGATAATACTTGATATTTAGATAATTCACTTGTTCCTTTATCTGTTACAATATAGGATGCAAAGTAAATTACTTTTTCTAAGTTTCTTGGCGTAATATCTAGCATTAAACCAATTCTACTTGGAATTCCTTTGAAATACCAAATATGTGCAACTGGTGCTGCAAGTTCAATATGTCCCATTCTTTCACGTCTAACTTTTGATTTGGTTACTTCAACACCACATCTATCGCAGACAATTCCTTTATATCTTACTCTTTTATACTTACCACAATGGCATTCCCAATCTTTTGTTGGACCGAAAATTCTCTCACAGAATAAACCTTCTTTTTCTGGTTTTAAAGTTCTGTAATTAATTGTTTCTGGTTTTTTTACTTCACCTTTTGACCATTCTCTGATTTTCTCATCAGATGCTAAGCCAATTTTAATTTTATTAAAGATTTCTAATTCATCCACGAATTTAGCCCCCTCAATATTATTTTTCATTTTTCACAACATCACCTAAGGCTTATCCACTGCTGCACAATTCCCTCTGGTCAAGCCTTAAGTTTTTTGTGAAGGCTATTTAATTATTTTTATTCTAATAATTTTTCTTGTGAACCTGTAATATTTCTTGGAGAACCTATCACATATTCTCCTGTTCCTGTTGCAAATAAATGCACTCTACCCTCTTGTTCTAAAGAAGTAATTACTGTATCAAATAATAATTTTCTATCCCAATTATTGAAAACTCTTGAAGAAGGATACTTTTGCCTAAATCTTCTATATACATCCATTTGTGTGATCACTTCTCCTGTTGCAAAGTCTCCTACAATGAAGTCATACATTTCTTGGTAGCCTGTATCTCTTTTTAAGCTTTCCACAAATTCTTTACGTCCCATAGATATTACTCCTTTATTTTTATATACTTTTCTACTAAGTTAATCAATTCTTCAGCTGTTTTTATTTGATTTTCTGTCGATTCTTCATTTACCTGTTGCAATCTATATCTAGATAAAGCATTTAAAACTTTAGCATCATACTTTTTTTACAAATCTTGGTCATTTAAAAGATTATCTTCTCCTAAATCTGTATCATCTAACAAGATTTCTTCATCATCAAGTCCTTCAAATAATGCGTCCTCATCTGTATCCATAAGATCATCTAGATCTGCTATATCTTCACTTTCTTCTGCATATCCATCTGACAATTCATTTTCATCAACAACCGCTTCTTCCTCTTCTACAAACTTCTTGGTGTCTTCAATACTGTTGAAGTCAATTCCTTCATCAATATTTTCTTTTAATTCTAATTCTTGGTTGTCTGGTGACAATAAACGTACATCTAATCCTAAAGATTGAAGTTCTTTAATTAATACCTTAAATCCTTCTGGTACTCCTGGTTCTGGTACATTTTCACCTTTTACAATAGATTCATATGTCTTAACACGTCCAACAATATCATCTGATTTAACGGTTAGCATTTCTTGTAGTGTGTAAGCTGCACCATAAGCTTCTAATGCCCAAACTTCCATCTCTCCGAAACGTTGTCCACCGAATTGTGCTTTACCACCTAAAGG
>JAAWKD010000068.1 GCA_022797215.1 Clostridia bacterium | reverse complement strand
GTTATTTTTTCATATAGACTGATATTTTCTTTTACTTTACATCTAATTTGTACATCTATATAGTCTAATGTATCTCCTTCTTCATAACCAAATGCATTTAATAAAACTTTGTCGTTTCCTTCTCTTCTTTGTGCATAGATTAAATCTCTATTAGCTGAGTTGTTTGTTTTTGGAGATGTAATATCTGTTTTTACGATTCTTCCATTTGATCCTTCTACAATTTGCCATCCATATTGTTTGTTTAACTCATCATCAATTAAAAATTCTAGTTGTGGTGGTAAATAGTCTGTAATTTCATTAATATATCCATCTACTTGACCTTCGTTATATACTCTAATGGTATAAGTTACAATATCATTATTAGATACTCCTACTGGTTGTTTTGTATGGTTATAGTCGGCTGTTGTTTTTCCTTCTAATAAAGGTTTTACATCTACTACTGGTTCTCTACTTGTTAAGTTGTGTTTCTTTCCTGATGTTACTTCACCACTTTCTCTGGCTAGTACAATAAGTCGTTTTGCTCCATCATCAGTTGGCGTTGTTAATGATATTTCTCTTTTTCCATTTGTCTCTCTTGTAGAATATTCAAAATCATCTGTATTGGTTTCATATGTTCTATATACTTTATATATAATTGTTTTACCTGTTTCATCTTTAATATAGATTTCGTCACCTGATACTAGTTGATTATTTTTTGAAAAGAATGTATCATTTTTATAATTTTGCCCTGCAAAAACATTGTTTCCTACTTGGTTAATATCCACTCCATACAAACGTCCTATTCCCATTGTCAATGTTGTTTCTGAAGTTACTGCAAATATTGGATATTCAATATTCGTTTTTGGTATTTTAATTGCTCCTATTACATCATATTCTTTGTATTTTCCATTATATGGAACATTGAAACTAACTCCTCCACTTGTTACTTCACTAATGAATTTTCTTAAACTCAAATCAAATTCTTTTTCATCTTTTGGTAATAATTTTAAATCTTCAAAATCGTCGTCATCTTCTTTGCTAGTATTTCCATAATTATTAATTTGATCGTCTGTAAGATTGTCTGGTGTTGAGTCACGGTCTAAGTCTCTATTGGTGTTACCATTTTCATCTTTATTTCCTGTGATCTCTGCAATATTTTTTAAATTCTTTATGCTGCTTCCTGCTACTGCAATTACTTCACATTCGATTTGTACATCTTCATAATCTAAGTTTGTTCCATTGAAAGCATTAATTTTCTTGTTTTCTGCTACTAAATAATTTGTTTTAACTGTTCTTCCATCTGCGGATACAGTCCAGCCATAAGTAGCATTGATTGTACTTTGTGCTGCTGGTATAAATTGTAGTCCTGATGGTAGGTGGTCTGTAATCTCTGTTGCCCATCCATCTACTTCACCTTCATTGTAAATACGAATTGTATAAACTACTTTGTTTCCTGTTTGAACTGTTAAAGCATCTTTTCTATGCTCTTTTTTGGCACTTGTGTTATCAATTCCTGTCGCTTGTTTATTTGCTAATCTTTGTAATTCTTCTGGTGTAATAACTGGCTCTCTACTATTAGCTCCTGTTAAAGCTTTTCCATCAATAGATGTGATAAACTTTCTTAACGCTAAATCAAACTCTTTTTGTGGAATTTCTGGTTCTAGTATTAAGTGTTCAAAGTCATCGTCATCTTGATAATCGTTTGGCTCTTCCCCATAGTTATTAATTTGGTCAGGAGTTAGGCTTCCTGGTACAGAGTCACGGTCTTTTAAGTTTGTTCCTGTATTTCCATTTTCATCTTTATGTTCAGTAATTTCTGCTACATTTTTCAAACTCTTCGTGGTTGCTCCTGGTGTAGCAATTACTTCACATTCAATTTGTAAGTCTTCATAATCTAATGTAGTACCATTGAATGCATTTAACTTATGTCCTGCTAAATATGTTGTTTCAATTGTCTTTCCATCTCCATTTGGGTTAGTCCAGCCATAAGCTGCATTAATTGTACTTTGATTTGCTGGTAAGAATTTTAATCCCTCTGGTAGATAATCTGTTACTTTAGTTGCCCAACCTGCAATTTCACCTTCATTATATACACGAATTTTATAAACTACTCTATCACCTGTTTTTACTTTTAAAGCATCTTTTCTATGTTCTTTTTTTGCTGTTGTATTATTACAACCTGTTGCTTGTTTATTTGCTAGGTTTTGTAATTCTGTTGCTGTAATAACTGGCTCTCTACTGTCAGTTCCTGTTAAAGTTTTTCCTGCAACAGATATAATGAATTTTCTTAATGCTAAATCGAATTCTTTATCTGGTTCTTTTTGTGCATCTATTTCACCAGTAATTGGTTTATTTCCTTTTTCGATTTGTACTACTGGTTGGTCTTTTCTAGGATCTGGATTAGCTACTGACCAATAATTAATTGTAGTATCAAAATAATTTCCTGTAATTGTCATTTTAATATTTGTTGCATTTGTTGTTGCTGGTATAGAAATATAGAAATTTTGTCCTACTAAGTCTTTAATAGTAGTTCCCGTTGCCATTTCTGTTTTATTGCTATTTAAGAATTTCACATCAGCAATTGTCATTCCATTTCCATCTGTAAAATTAGCATTTAAAGTATATGTAATATTTCTTAATTGATTTATTTTATATGGACCTACAACATATCTAGTACCATCTTTTTCTACAATTGGGTTGGTTTGTTCAATTTCAACTGGACTAGAAGTTGTTCCTGTTGTCTCATAATCATAGCTAAATCCTGCTGCTTTTGGTGTTTTCGTTAAATAATCAAATAACGCATTCATAGCATGTATTCTAGCATTATCTTCATCGTCATTAGAATTAAGAGCTGCATAGGTAGCATCTTGATATCCTAATTGAATAGTTGGATTGTTTTCTACATGATAATCATCATTATTGGTATAATACCATACTGCTAATTGTTGAATAGCATCAATATCATCAGTTGTTAAATTATCTACTAACCTATCATTAAAATCACTTGTATTTTCATATATTTGTGGATATTTTTTTGCATAAGCTTCTACTGCATCTAATAACGCTTTTTTGCTGTCTTCTGCTATTTTTCTATCTTCTGTGGATGCATTGCTCTTTGCTGGAACATAACATTGGTCTAATACCCACATTAGCCTTTCATAATCTTTCGTTCCATAAATAAGTTGTAAAGGGGTACGATAAGTAGGAGTAATTGTGCTTGGCTTTCTCATATCAAACACTTCTGTATATTCTGCTTCTCCTATAGCTGTATCCATGGAATCACTACCAAATCCTGGTCCACCTTTGATACAATAAAATGTTTCATTAATATCATTTCTTGTATTATAGATTTTCCAAATATATTTAGTTGAATTATTGACTACTTTATAGCCATATCCTGAACTTCTAACAGCTTTAATATTTAATGTTTTGCTGTTAATTGCGGTTGCTGCTTGAACACTATTAGACGTTCCTAAAATACTAATAGCGGCAAGTGTTATTGCAGTTAATAAAATTCCTTTTCTTAGTTTCATGTTTTTACCTTCCTTTTTTATCTAATACCTTATTCTTATTTTACTTTGGTAAATTTATGTTGTCAATAGAAGTATTTTCCTACTTTCTGTTCCTTTTTTCTAATGTTTTTTTAATCCTTACGGAAGTTGTTTTTTTAAGAGTTACTTTTTAAAACAGCTCCATATTACAATTATATTACATTTTAGTTACATTTTCAACACTTTCAGAGTATTTATTGGCTTTTTGTTGGCATTCCGTAAGCTTTTTGCATATTCTTTATGTTCCAAATAGGTTCAAATTCGTTATGCACATTTGCAGAAAAAACGTGTGAAAATTTTACTTTTCACACGTTTTTGGATATTACTAGGCGGATTTATTTCTTTCTTATCCTTATTCTTTCTAGTTGCGTAAACCAGCGCGCAGCGTTACTTTACATAAAGTGAGAGCCTCGCTCCGATAGTCGCTATTAGCATAGGTCGGACTGTAGGAACGGCGATAAGACACCGGATTAATAGATGCCAAATAGTTACAAAGGCCTCCGACGACTAATACGGTAGCTGGTATTGTTGGCTTCAAGAGTCCAATCGAACACATTTCCAGCCATATCATAAATGTTATTCTTCTTATTTCTTTCTGTACTTCCTGTTGGTACTGGTTTGTCTGTACCTTTTGTTTTTGTTGTTCCATCTGTATCTAAATATTCAAAGGTTGTGCTCATATGATTTCCCCAATCTTCTGAATTCATTACTAAGGAATAGTTTCCTCCATTTCTGGCTACTAGCCACTCTAATGTTCTATCCCACTGGCATCCCCATATCATACTACTACTGACATCACTATTTTTTGCGATTCTTTTTCCT
>JAAWKD010000025.1 GCA_022797215.1 Clostridia bacterium | reverse complement strand
CTCTTAAAAAAAGGTGTTATTTGTCGTGTATAAAAATATAAATTGATTTTTTTAGAAATATTTAGAAAAAAGTATTGACTTTTATTAGCAGGTTTTTGTCCAATATTTTTGGTTCACCTCACCAGTAGTTCATACTACTGATAAAAAAGGAAACCAAATAGACAAGATTGCTTGTAGCGAATTTTGGAAAGCAAAAGACAGTTATATCCAACTGCAAAATGCTTTCCATTCTTATATGGTACAAAATGGATTTGACTTACAAAGGGGAAATTCATCAGATAGAAAACATTTATCAGTTAAGGAGTTTAAAGAAATTACTAATTATGAAAAGTCTAAGAAAACATTAAAAGATATAAAAGTAAAATTACCAAGTATTCCAGATATTAAAGAATTTGGAAAATTTACATTGAAACGAGATGAAAAAATAGAACAGGAAATTATAAAACCTAAAGATGAGTTAATCCAAAAACTTTATGAAAATAATATGACATTGAGAAATGAACTAGAAAGACAAGTAAATATTATTGATAGAGCAGAAAAATTTGAATTGGAAAGAGAAAGTATTTTACAAGACAAAATACAACTAGAAACAAAGTATAATACAATGACAAAGAAATTAAAAGTAAAAGAGCAAGAACTTCACAATGAATACAATGCAAAAATTGGAAAAATGGAAGAAGAATTTTCAAATAAAGAAAAGATGTTACAAGAAAACTTTGATAGGAAGTATAATGATTTAATAAAAGAGAATAACTATTTGAACAAAGTGATTATTACTTTCAAAAAGACAATTAAAAAGTTTATTCATTGGATTAGTAAAAGATTTGCTATTCCTGAAGAAGATAATCTTATTAGAGATTTTGAAAAGGAAACCCATACTTTTATGGATGCAGAAGAACAAATAAGATATGAAAAGGAAAAAGAAGATGTAGAAATTACATTATGAAAAATATTATTACCACCAGTTCGCTTTATTAGAGATATGTATATAAAAAAATAATAGTACAATACTATCTATAATAAAGCGAATGGGTGAGAAAATGAAAATCAATAAATATAATAATTTTAAAAATATATCTGGTTCTAAATTAAGAGAATTACGATTAAAGTCAAATTTATCACAGCAAGACTTAGCAGAGAAATTGCAATTACAAGGTATTGAACTAACTGCAAAAGAGATTTCAAAAATTGAAACTAATAATAGATTAGTTCAAGATTTTGAGTTATTTGCATTTGCAAAGATTTTTAAGGTTTCTGCTGATGTATTCAATTCAAAAAAGCAATAATTCAATTTTGCTTTAAAGTTTCTATAATAGTTCTAATCCCATCGCAAAAACCTGCTTTATAAAACTTTTCATTCGCATAAGATGTCAAGGCATTTTCTCTCTTTGTATATTCTTCTAGAGCTTTGATAATTGCCTCTCTTGTATTACAAAAGTGGGGTGGCAAATTTTGAATAATTAGCAAAAGCCTATCGTAATCCATTGGATTTTCTTTCAAAATTGTATTCCTTTCGATGTTTTCGGTAGATCTTAATTCGCAGATTTCATCTTCTCTAGTTTCATAAATAGTTTGTAACATATCATCATTAATATAGTTACTGATTTCTTTTAATGTTACCACATTTCCACCTCCATTAACGATTTTTCGTCTACACTTTATCTCTTTATTAGAGATAAGTCAATAATTTTTGGCGATTTTTCGTCGACGTTTTTTCGTTAATATTGATATACTTTTCTTAAAATTAAGAAAAGAGGGATAGGATGCAACTTTCAGAGGCAGTAAGGCAACGAATTATCAATTTAGCAGAGGAAAGAAGTATAACTTTGCATAAATTATCTTTAGAATCTGGAATTTCATATTCTACATTAAGCAGTTTTATCAATGGAAAAAGTCAAAGTCCTAAACTTGTTACTCTACTCCATATATGTGAGGGGTTAGGCATTGAATTAAATGATTTTTTTACTGATAAGTTATTTAAAGATGTGGAAGAAGATTAAAAAAGTCGATTTTTTGAGAATTTTATGAATATTAAAATTTGGTTTGACATATAATAAAAAATATAGTATACTATATTTAGCTTAATTAAGTAAACAAAAGGTAGTTCATATAGTAAAACAGAGCTGAGTGTGTGGTAGCACTTAGTTCTTTTTTTATAAAAAAAGAAAGTATAGCGATGTGGTAGTGCTATACTTCCTTTTTCGGTTATCTAAACCTCATCTTGCTCTTGACTATTTGATGTGTTGTCTTTGACTTCATCAGCTTTTGACTGATTTGTCTTTTCTTCTTTTTGCAACAACATTTCAATCAAATGCCAAATTAACTCTGGGTAGTTCATTGTGTAAAACCTCCTTTCTCAAAGATTTCCTTTGAAAAGGATAAGGTTATTATACTTTATTTCTAATATGAAAACAATAGTTTTATTTAATTTCTTTTAAACCAGCTAAAAGGGTATCTTTATTTTTAAATCCTATTTTGTTGTAAAATTTATATAAATTCTCATCAAAACTGTAAAATACCAATATTCCATTGCAATTTTCTTGTTTCAAATCTTCTTCAAATCTTTTTATCAAATTAGTAGCAATTTTTTTATTTCGATAATCTTGTAATACTTCTAATTCTAATAAAATTCCTGCACCACTATTTTCCGTTTTATCTCCATATAAAAATGCTATTATTTTATTATCATCTTCAACTATATACATATAGTTACTATTAAAAGAATAAACACTCAGATCTCTTGCACGTACAAAATTTTTTTGCAGTTCTGTTAAATCATCTAATTTTCCTTTTCTTATTTCCATAGATTGCTCCTATTTTATTTATTCTTCTCCATCCACTCATACAAAGCCTCCGCCTCTAGCTTGCCTTGCTTGAATAGTTTTATCTTTGACTGTGCCTCTTTTTTCCATTTGTCAAAATCTTTCTTTAGTTGCTTATTTTCTTTATTCCTATAAACCATCATAACTTTTTGTTGATAAGTTCTTCTGTAAAGAAGCAAAGCAGGAGTATTTTCCAAGTTCTTCTTATATGTTTCATTTGCTCCCTTATCTCTGCAAGTAAGGCTGCCATCAACATTGTCTAAATCGCAGTAAATTTCATTTTGTCTAAAGGTTGGTATAAAATATCTACCACAATTTTGGCAAACTTTAATTGGTAAATTCTCTTGTTTGGTAATTTGCTCCAATATAGTAAAACAAATACTTCTTAACTTTGTGCTTGTATATACATTGTGCAACTCTAAATTGGGATCTTTATTTTCAACACCTTTTATCAATTCTTCCATACTCTCATTATAATGATGATGGTGTATGTTTATATAATTGTCTAAAATAACTTCAATATCTTGAGAATAAGTATAAATGTCATTTTTTATGGTATAAGCTACAAACTTTGAGTAAATAGAATGGTTTGACAACTCGTTATTTCCATTTAAGTTATATACAAAGTCGACACATTTTCTAAAATTATTTTGCCATTCTAGTAAATCATCAAGACTGGTATTATAAATATCTTCCAACATATCCATAAATTCTACATCTGTGATATACTCATCATTTTTAGAATATAGATAAGGCACATATTCCTTGATAAGTTCAAAACCATAAGCATAGAAAAATGTATTATAGGCAGATGTAAAAGAAGAGAAGTCAGCATTTAAAAATCTTATTAGTAACAGTCCAATACTTTCAGCATAATGAATATAAATAGTAGAAGGTTGCCTCATAATTTCTCTTTTTTTATTCAATTTGGTTTTTGAAATATCTTTTTCTAATTTTAAATCTACTTTGGTTTCATCATTTTTTCTTCTCGTATTTGACACATTATATAAATACAATGGAGTAGCATAGTATTCTTCTTTTTCTTTCATATCAAACCAAATATAGAAATCTTCTAACACATAAGTGCGAGGTAATTCTCTCATTTTTTAATCTCCTATATTAAAATGTAAAAAATCTTAAATTATTTTTGAAATTGTATTGACAAACAAATAATATGGTCGTATAATAACAATATCAAAAAAGTTTGTGAGATTTTTCACAACATAATAATACAATAACTAACAAGAAATGTCAATAGGCAAATTGAGCTATTATCTAGAATGAAATAGAGTGCAAATAGCTTATAGGATACTTGTATCCAAAATCTTGTAAACAAAAAGTTAACCAAAGAATTTACAGTAGGTAAAACCGCAAAGGAGGCGAAAAATGGATACTAGGGAAGAGATTTTAGACTTATACTATAATAAACATTTAAAACAAAATGAAATTGCTAAAATAGTAGGAAAAAGCAATCCGTATATTTCAAAAATTGTAAAGTTAGACAATAGGAACAAACAGGAAAAAGAAAATCGTAAAACTGAAAATGCAGAAAAAAGAAAACAATATTTGAAAGATTACTTTACAAGTTATGAAAGACCAAAAAAAGAAAAAGACAATTTGTATGAACAGTTAAAAGTATTACATGAGCAAGATACAAAAGAATTGTCCTATAAAAATAGCGATATTTCAGCTTATGTTTTTTTACAATGGAATCCAAATGCTTATCATAGAGATAGCAAAGGAAATATGCGTATAGATAGAAACTTAAAAACAAGTTGTGATGTTCCGAAATTAATCAATATGAATATTAAAGTACCAACACAAAAATGCAAAAAAAGATGTGCTTGTAGTTATTGATAGATTTATTAGAGTTATTTAATAAATCTTTTTTTATTGTGAATTTTAAAGGAAGGAGGATTAGCTAATATGAACAATGTCAAGGAATGTTATGATGTAATGTTTAAAGAGTATCCAGATTTATTAAATATTACACAAATGAAAGAGATGCTAGGGATTGGAGTTACTTTAGCATACAGATTGTTAAGACAAAAAACTATAAAAGCGAAAAAAGTTGGCAGAGAATATAAAATTCCTAAAGTTAATGTTATCAAATATATGGTAGCAGACCAATAGGAATTTTTTATTATCATGGTATAATACATACAATATCAATGATAAGTTAAATACAAACTGTTACAACGGAAAGGAGTAAAATGATAACAGGTAGCTTACAAAAAAAGAAAGGTCTTTATTATGTCGTTTTAAATTTATATGATGACTATGGAAAAAGAAAACCAAAATGGATTCCAACAGGTTATACGATAAAGGGAAACAAGAAAAAGGCTGAAGAAAAATTAGAACAGTTTAAGATGGAGTATGAACAAAAGTCAAAAATACAATTAAGAGATCCAAACATATATGAGAAATACAAGAATATTTTGTTTTGTGATTATATGTTAGAATGGCTAGAAAAGCAAAAAGGAAAAGTTGAACAAACAACCTATATAGGCTATGAACAAGTAATTAAGGGTAGATTATACAAATACTTTAAAACAAAGAAAATAAAGTTAGTTGATTTGAAACCTAAACACATTCAAGACTTTTTTGACTTATTATTTGCAGAGGGATTATCTGGTAATACAGTAAAACATTATAGGGCGAATATTAGCAAGGCTTTAAAGAGTGCAGTTATTACAGAAATAATAGATAGTAACCCAGCTACTAAACTAGAAACCATTAAAACGAAAGAATACACAGCAGATTATTATACACAAGATGAGTTACTACAATTAATGGAAATTATAAAATCTACACCTATTGAATTGCCAGTAATTATTGCAGGTGTATATGGATTAAGACGTGAAGAAGTGATAGGAATTAAATGGAATGTTATTGATTTCAAAGCTAAAACATTAACTATTAGACATACTGTAGGTCGTGGGAAAGTCGATGGTGTTACTCAATTTATTTTCAAAGATAGAGCAAAAAGCGATTCAGGTTATAGAACTTTACCTTTATTTGACTTTGTAGCTGATTTACTACAAAAATATAAAGATAAGTATGCAGAAAATAAGAAATTCTATGGTGATACTTATTGTAATGACTATAAAGAGTATATATGTTTAATGGAAAATGGAGAACTAATGAAACCAGGATATGTAACACAAACTTTTAGCAAGGTATTAGAAGATAATAATTTAAGGCATATTAGACTACATGATTTAAGACATAGTTGTGGTACTCTATTAATTCAAAATGGTGTACCAGTAAAAGATATACAAATATGGTTAGGTCATTCTAATTTTCAAACTACTTTAAGATATGCACATGCAGATGTAGATAATAAAAGAATTTCGGCTAGTGTTATTAGCAATAAACTATTAATTGACACAAAAAAAGAACAAATTACCGAACTTGAACTTTAGTAATTTGTTTCTAAAAAATAATTCTAAAAATTCTAATTTGGAAAAGTGTTAGAATTTTTGTTAGAACTTTGCACTATTTTATAAATTAAAACCTCAAGCATAATCTTACGAAAGACTTGAGGTTCTAATGGTGCAGATGGCCGGAATCGAACCGGCACGGTTTATTCAACCGCAGGATTTTAAGCTACAAGAAACTAAATTTTATATGTACTTTATGTATTATTAAATACAAAAAATATATAATTTTCAATACTTTCAAGTTCGTTATGTATTTTAAGTACTGTTAGTATTTTTAAGTAAATTAGCAGAATATTAGCAGTTTAAATCTTGCAAATAATTAACAAGCAATTCTACTGCACTAATTACAAATTTAGCATTGCTGTTACTTATAATCTGATAATTAGGGTGCGATAGTGAATTCCAGTTTCTTAAATCATTAATAGCAGTTATTGTTCCTGTTAAACTTTTAAATATAGTTATAATATGCTCATCGAGATTATATTTGTCAGCATAAAATGAATACAATTTTTTAAAAAGCTGATTAAGAGTATCAGAATTATTATATTCAATTTTGTTTTTATCTAAGGTTTCTCTAATATATCCACAAAAAAATGTGTGAATTCTATCTAATGCAGAAGAATAATTTTCATTTTTCATAAAAAGATTAGCATCTTCTAAAGCCTTTTTCAAGGAGTCTACTGACACGTTGCTTGGTAAATTAAAAATTTTTGGTTCTGGCATTAAGTTAGCAGGCAAATCTATAGAGATGCTTTCTACAATATAAATATTGAAATTGCTATATATTAATGGAAATAAGTTGCAATCTTTAAAAGCATTTTTAACTAATTGAAAGAGTTTTTCTATAGATAAATCAAATACTAATTTTTCAATCTTATTAGACACATTAATATGTAATATTGCTTTATAAGATTGCCAATCAATACTACTAAAGTCAGAAGTATATTCTATCACAAATTTAGATGCAGGAAGAGTTTTAATGACTTGATATAGTTCTGCTGAAGTTTCAGCAGGACTTTTGGTTTGAAGACCCCTTATGATATATTCTTTTAAGTCATTAAAAGCTACTGACCTTTCAGATGATAATTTAATGTCATATTCTTTTAAACAATTCATTTGGTTCACACTCCAATATTTTACAAAACTTTTCTATATTCTCATACTTGATAGACTTTGTCCTATTCATAACAATGTTATTAAAATTGGTATAACTCATATCTAATTGAGTAAATAGCCAATACTTTGTCTTGCCTTTTTTCTTTAGCAGTTCTACAACATTTAATTCTATCATAAAATAAGTACCTCCAATTTCTATAAAAACAATTTTATAAAAATTAGTTCGATAATATAACTCACGAAAACGTTAGATATTTATTTATAGAACAGAAAGGTATAATAAAAAAGGCTATGTAGAGATAGCCTTTTGAACTTAGATATGTTCAGTTCGATACAACTTGATAAGTTCTGCTATACAAGCAAAAATAAAGGGTACAAACCAAAATGCAAATAATGTTAGCAGAGCTTTCGGTTGTTGCTCTAGTGGAAACTTTGATAAGTAATCTGTATAAAGTAACATTGCACTTCTCCTTTCTTTTGTGAAAATCTTTTTTATTATAACACAAGATGTTGAAAAATGACACCATAAAATAACGCTAGTATTTAATATCAAGAAAAGGGTACACTATTTTTATACAAAAGGTGGTGTATCTAATATGAAACAAGATAAATTTGAACCTAATAAGGAAAAGAATGTGAATGTCAGATTTTCTCTAAGAGTGCCAGAAGATATTTATGAAGAAATATCGACCTATGCTCAACAAGAAAATGTTAGTATGAATAATTTGATCGTTAGTTGCATTAGATATGCAATGCAACATAGAAAATAAGCAAAATTGCAAAAAACTCAAAAAAGTCCCTTCGGAAGCTTTATGCCCGAAGGGACTTTTGGAGTTTGGTATTGCTATATTTTAGTAATCAAACTATCTACTTTTCCTAATATAGTCACATCTTCTTGATTCTTAGTTATTTGTTCAAATTGTTTATTATCAGCCATTAAAATTATTTGCCTTCCTAAGTAGAAAATGCGTCTTATTAAATAATCTTTGGTATCCTTTAATCTTAATATTACAATGTCATTATTAGCATATTTTTCTTTGATTTCTATAATGGCTTTACTTCCTTTGGGCAAAATAGGAAACATTGCATCATCTTTTACAGGAAAACCTACTACTCCTGTATTTAAAACAACTTGATTATCTTCAGAGGTTACTTTTATTCCATTTGTGTATTGTTCAATATATACCTTGCCATTGTCCAATAATTCGATAGCGAAATCTGATAATGGTTGTTCTTCCAATTGCCTTTTTAATTCTTCTAAAATTTCTTTAGGAAATCTATTTGCCAAAGCATTACTAGTAGATAGAAAAGTTAAATACTTCATTGTTGCAAATATTTCTTTTATCTCTACTGGTGCATTATCAAAATAATGTTCTAAAATAAGTAATCTTTCGTCTATACCACAAACCTTAGCTAATGCCTTAGATATTTCATCATTACTTGGTGCTAATCTTCCATTTACCATATTATTAATTTGTGCCTTATTTCTTTTTACACCTAGCTTTGTACATTCTCTCGCGATTTCTTCTTGAGTATAGTTTGTACTTGCTATTGCATTTCTTAACAATTCTGAATATGCCATTTCTATATCACCTTTTTTAACTATACCACAAAAAAGGTGTCTTGTAAATGAAACTTGTAAGGTTTTACTATTGAATTAGAAATTGATTTCCTTTTATAATGCAATTAGTTAATCAATATCGCGATTTTATTAGCTAAAAACAGAGAAAAACCTTTACGTCAAAAATAGATAAATTTATGCAGGGAAATGAAGGGTAATAAATTTATCGGTATTTTTGGCTACCTGCTAATACTCCAGTTAAAAATAATTTTTGACGTAAAGGAAAGTTCCCTGTAGATTATTACCGCAAAAGCGACTTTATGTCGCTTGCGGAAAGTTAGGGGCATACCTTACTATAAGTAGCCCCCAGAACACCAAAAAAGGAGTTGATTAATTTATGAAATATGTATCAAACGTAGATACTATCTATATTTTAGTAGATATAGAAAATTACGAAAAAGAAAGCAAAGAAATTATAGACTATTTAAGAATAGAAAAGGAAAAAGCTAAAGTAGAAGTTACTGATAATACAGATACAAAACATTTTATAGAAATGAATGATATGACATTTCAATTACTTCCTAATTCTTGCAAAGGATATGCATTTATATTAAGAAATGAAGGATATGAAATTAAAGTTGCACAATATAGGTCTAAGATAGAAGATTTTTGTCCTATTCAAATTCGCATTAGTTCAGAGTACTTATGGTCGCAAGGAGTATATCCAGCTTGGGCAATGATCTATAACTGGATAGTAGAAACCTTTGGAAATATAAAGACGAATAAAGTATGTAGAATAGATTTATGTAGTCATATTTCTGATGTCAATTTTACTACTGATTATGAAAAAGTTTATAAAGGAAAGTACAAAAAAAGGCAATTATTTCATACAGGAAGTTCAATTAATTGTTTATGCTTTGGAAGTAGAAAAGGCAAGAATATTTATTGTAGAATTTATAACAAAGCGCTAGAAATACAAGAAACAAAAAAGAAAGAATGGTTTAAGGAAATTTGGCAACAAAATGGTATGAATATTGAAGAAGTTTGGAATGTCGAGTTTGAAATTAAGTCAGAGTTATTAAGAAAATATCAACTTGCTAGCGTTGTAGATGTTATTACACATTTACAGGATATTTGGAGATATTGTACGCAAGAATGGCTTGTCAAAATTAACAGAGTAAACGAAAGAGTGGAAAGATGTCCAGTAAACAAAGAATGGCAGGAAATACAACAAAATTATGATAACTTTGAAATGCGAGGCTTAATCGAAAGAGAACAACAAATAAGACTTGAGGCAGATATTCTCATACCGAATATTATGGGAAGTTTGACTTCCTATTCAGCTAGAAAGAATAATTTGGAGATAGAACAGGCCTTTAAAAATTTATTCAATGATTTAGAAAGGTACTTAAGAAAAAGTAAAAAGGACTTCAAAGAAGAGGTAATTAAGAAACAAAAAACATTAGAAACTTTTAAGGAGAAAGGAGAACCAAATGGAAGAGATTTTAACAATGAATGATGTGGCGAAGCTACTTAAGATTAGCCGTTCAAAAGCATACTCTCTAACCCGCGAAAAAGGTTTTCCAAAAATAAAAATAGGAAAATGTATCAGAGTAAAGCAAAAAGAATTAATGAAATGGTTACATATCTAACGAAAACGTGATATAATAGAAAGGAACTTGAAAGTAGGAAGGAGGAATTTTGACTGGTCATATCAAGAAAAGAGCAAAGAACTCTTGGTCAGTAGTTATTTATTTAGGAAACAAAAATTATAAATGGTACACAGTACAAGGAAAGAAGAAAGAAGCAGAGGAATTTTTGACAAAGAAGTTACAGGAGATAAATTCTGGTACATATATAGATAATCATAATATGACAGTAGAAGAATATATGAATTATTGGTATGAAGAATTTTGTATGAAGGAATTAAGCCCTACAACTTATGAAAGCTACCGACGAAATCTAGATAAATATATTTTAAGAGAGTTCGGAAAATTAAAATTAGAAGATTTATCGCCATTACATTTGCAAACTTTTTATAATAGATGCATAAAACTAGATTTATCAAAAAAGACTATTTTATATTTACATAGAATTATACATTCAGCATTAAATAAGGCAGTTATGTGGCAACTACTGAGCAAAAATGTAGCAGATAATGTAAAACCACCAAGACCAGAAAAGTATAGTGCAAATGTTTTGACAATGAAACAATTAAATAAACTAATAACAGTTGTAAAATCAACTTATATTTATATCCCAATAGCGATAGCAATTGCTACAGGAATGAGAAGAGGAGAAATTCTAGGATTGACTTGGAAAAATGTTGATTTAAAGAAAAAGAAGATTAATGTTTCACAAGCAATTTATCCAACGAAAGAAGGTCTAAAAGTGCTACCACCTAAAACGGAAAATAGTTTGAGAGAAATTACTATTCCAAAAAGACTAGCAAAGATTTTGAAAAAACATAAAAAAAGTCAGAATAAAAACAAAAAGCTATTAGGCAAAGACTATATTGTATCTGATTATGTTTGTACTTTAGAAAATGGAAAACTGATTAGTCCGAGTTCTTTAAACCATAAATTTAAAGATATTTTAGAGGAGAATAATTTGCCAAGTGTACGTATTCACGACTTAAGACATACACATGCATCATTGCTATTAAGCAAAGGAACATCCGCAAAAGCTATTTCAGCAAGATTAGGACATAGTACCATTCAAATAACTATGGATTTATATACTCATTTATTTGATAGTATTAATAAACAAGTAGCAAGCAAGGTAAATGGTTTCTTGAGATTTAGTCCTTTTTATTGGATTAGCAATAGATTAGCAAAAAATAAATTTTATACAAAAAAAGAGAGTTAGAGAAATTCTCTTTCTCTACTCTCCCATGGTGCAGATGGCCGGAATCGAACCGGCACGGTTTATTCAACCGCAGGATTTTAAGTCCTGTGCGTCTGCCAGTTCCGCCACATCTGCATTTATTGAACTGACAACAATTATTGTACTACATTCATAGAGTAAATGTCAAGACTAAAAAACAATTTTTAATAATATTTTTTAGAAAGAATATAGTTGCTATTCTTAAAGAAGTGATATAAAATAGATAAAAAAATCAAGGATTTATAATAAATAAAATATAAAAATGCTCAAATGTTATATTAAAGAAATAATAGCATAAAATAAAGCAGCATAGCCGAAAAATAAATTGACTTCATTATGGGATAATGTTAGAATGAGAAAAAAATGAAATGAGGTCAAAATATGGCAAATTATGAACAATATTATCAAAAAAGTATAATGGCTCTAACTAATTTAATTAGAGAAACTAAAGGGGTACCAACTGAAAAAGAATGGAATCGCTTAGCAGGAACAGACAACTACTTAACGAGTCAATCTTTAGGTTTTATTGCTCAAACCAAATTTTCGGAATTATGCAAAAAAATATATAAAGAAATACAAAAACAGAATAAAAAGGAGAAAGTAAAATGAACATATGGCATGATATTCCAGAAGAGAGAATTAAAAAAGATGACTTTATTTCAGTTATTGAAATTAGTAAAAATGGAAGAAATAAATATGAACTAGATAAAGAAACAGGAATGCTTAGATTAGATAGAGTATTATATACATCTACACATTATCCAGCAAATTACGGCTTTATTCCTAGAACTTATGCAGATGACGGAGATCCACTAGATGTATTAGTATTATGCCAAGAAGAGATTATTCCATTAACATTAGTAGAATGTTATCCAATTGGAGTATTAACAATGACTGACAATGATGAAAAAGATGAGAAAATTATTGCAATTTGTAAGCAGGATCCTTTTTTAAATTGTTATCAGGATATTAGTGAAGTGCCTATGCAAATATCTTCTGAAATTAAGCACTTTTTTGAAGTATATAAGCAATTAGAAGGAAAACAGACTTCGGTAGACCAAATGTTAGGAAGAAAAGTAGCAGAAGAAATTATCGAAAAATGTATTAGACAATATGAAGAACGACAAAGTGAACAAATTCTAGAAGCAAAACTTTAAGATTTCCTGGCTATAGAATCGTCAATACATGAAGATAAGTTGTGTAGCCATCGCAATAACTGACTTCTATGTTATTTCGCTGAAATGCGATTTCTTAAAACTTAGAAAAAGTAGGAGAATAAGAAGAAGGAAGAAGAATGATTATTGAAAAAATATTTTTTAATTTAATAGCAATTGCACTTTTTACTATTATTTTTATGAAATTAATTCATAAAAACGATACTAGCTATATAGTTATATTAATACTAGAATTTATAGGAATTACAATCAATTTCATAGAACTATTTTTAAAGGTACCTTTAAATGCTTTTTTTAGAGTTTTGCTCTATTTTCTTGCAGTTTTAATTCCACTTTGGGTATTATGGCTAGAGTATTTTAAAAAAATGAATTTTCCAGAATTTTTTCATTTAATAGTGGCCAAAATATTAGTAAAAAGAGGGCTGCAAGAACAAGCCAAGATAAAAATGACTAATTTTTTAAATAGAAATCCCAATAGTCAAGTAGCACATAAGTTTATGGCACAATGTTATGAAAAGGAACAAAATTATGAAGCAGCTATTAGTGAATATAGGAAAGTAACTGAGTTAAATAGAAATGATTTAGATGCGGCATATAGTTTGGCATCCATGCTGAATAAGAATAAACAAAATGACCAAGCAGCTGAAGTTCTTCAAGAAATTTTAAGACGTAAGCCAGAAGATGAGAAAATTACTAACTTATTAGGAGATATTTATTTCGAACAAGAAAAATACAAAGAAGCAGCATCGTTATATATGACAGCACTTCGTTATCATCCTGGAAGCTATGAACTTTATTATAGCTTGGGTATGGTATACACAATGATTAATGATTTTAGTCGTGCAAAAGAATTTTATGAGAAAGCAGCCAAAATTAACAGTATGAACTTTCATACTAAACTGAGTTTGGGGCAAATTGCTTTAGCATATGGAGATTTAGAGGAAGCAGAAAAATATTTCATGCAAGGTATCAAATCAGAAGAAACAGAGGCAGGTTCTTATTATTATCTTTCAAAAATTGCAATATTAAAAGGTGATGAAGAAAAAGCAACTAATTATATGAAGGTAGCTGTAAATTTAGAACCTCAAAACTATAAATATCTTCAAAAAGATCCGATCTTTACACCAATTCGTCAGGAAATTCCTAAACCAGAAAAGATAGAGAAACAAGAAAGAGAAGAAGTTCAAAAAGAAACTGACGAAGAAATGAAACAAATTATACAAGAAGATGAGAGAGAAAAGCCAACAAAAGAGAAAGAGAAGAAAGTATTTAGACATCTGTTTAAAACCAATTTACTAATGGAAAATTTGAGCAAGGAAGACTTAATGATGATGAGAAATAAAAGAGAAAAACAAAAAATGCAAGAAAAAGAACAAAAACAACAAGAACAAGAGTAAGGAGGAAAATAAATGCAAGTTTATCAAGCTTTTATATTAGGAGTTGTGCAAGGCTTAACAGAATTATTACCCATTTCTAGTTCGGCACATTTGAATATTATTCCATGGATGTTTGGATGGATTAATGAACCAGGATTTGAAGAAGCTTTTAAAGGATTTGATGTAGCTCTTCATTTTGGAACATTACTTGCAATTGCCATTTTCTTTTTCAAGGATTGGCTAGGATTAATTAAAGGTGGATATGAGCAAGTATTCAAAAAGAAGAAGACTACTGAAGGAAGAATGTTTTGGTATATTGTACTTGCTACAATTCCAGGAGGAATTATAGGATTTATACTAGATAAATTTTTAGAAGATGCTTTAACAAAGCCAATTATTATCGCGATAGCACTTATTATAATGGGTATTGTTTTATACATAATAGATAAAAAAGCTAAAAAAGTGACAGACTATGAAGAGATGACCTTAAAACAGACTTTTTTAATAGGATTATCTCAAGCTTTAGCTTTTATTCCAGGAGTTTCTAGATCGGGAGTTACAATGACAACTGCAAGAGCCATGGGAGTAAAAAGAGAATCAGCAGCAAAATATTCTTTTATGCTTTCAGCACCAATTGTACTTGCAGCAACTATTTTTAAAGCTAAAGATTTTGTGTTCAATTTACCATTTTTTGTAGGAGTAATTACTAGTTTTATTGTTGGAATTTTTGTAATTAAATTTCTATTAGATTATTTAAAAAAAGGTAGTTTTAAAGGTTTTGCAATTTATCGAGTTATCCTAGGAATTATTATTTTGATACTTTTAGGGATAAGATAATAAATTTGTATCATGAAAAAATGCAGTCACACTTGACTGCGTTTTTTGCTGGCAAAAAATAAAACAGAATGGCATAAAATTAGGAGAAATATTACAACGATATTACAACAATATTACATTTGTGTTAAAAAATGGAAAAGCATATTGACTTTTTATTGTAAACAGATAAAATAAATACATAAAAATATGGAAAAGGTCATATTTTGTAAAAACATGAAAAAACTTCAAGTATTTTTATAGCTTTTTTGCAAAATCTAAGAATAGAAAATTTTATTTTGGACGAAGGAGAAAAAGATGGCAAGCTGTTTAGGATTATATATTGAACCAAATTTAATTAAATATGCAAAAGTTTCAAAAGATCGTGACATCTTGAGAATAGAATCGTTTGGGATAAAATTCTATGATAGATTAGGTGATGCAATAAGACAAATCATAGCAGATACTGTTAGTTTCAAAGTGCCAATTAGTGTTAATTTATCAGAAGAGGCTTATGACTATCTTTATATGTTTAGTCTGTTAAATAAAAACGATTTAAAAAAAGCAATTAATACTGAATTTGAAGCTATGTGTGCAGAAAAGAACATCAACAGAAATGCTTTTGAAACAAGATATGCATTAGCAAATAGCTTAGAAGATAAAGAAAAAGTTAAAGTTATTCATGTATCATCTAACAAAAATAGCATCAATACATTAGAACAATCTTTAGGAGAGTATAAAGCAACTACTATTTCACCAATTGGAATTACAATTGCAAATATAGCTAATTTAAAAGAAAAAGAAAACGTTTTAATTATCAATATGCAAGAAAAAACTACAATTACAACAATAGTAGATCAAAAGATATATAATGTAGAGACGATTGAAGAAGGTGCCAAAACTGTATTAGATAGTATTAATGTAAAAGAAAATTCTTATTCTAAAGCATATGAAATATGCAAAAATAGTACTATTTATACAATGGAAGGAAAAGACCTACAAGATGAAGAAAATGAATATCTAGATGATATTATGCCAACTTTGTATAAAATAGCAACTAAAGTACAAGAAACTTTAGCAACACAAACGATTAAAATAAATAAAATTTATATTACAGGAACATTATCAGTTGTAAACAATATTGATTTATATTTCCAAGAATTTTTCCAAACTGAAAAATGTGAAGTCATGAAACCATATTTCTTAAAAGACAATATCAAAATTAATATGAAAGACTACATTGAAGTAAACTCAGCTATTGCTTTAGCATTACAAGGATTAGGTTATGGACTAAAAGACATGAACTTTAAGAAAAGAGACTGGAAAGATGATTTAGGAGATATGTTTTCTAAATCAGAATCTGGTGATGGTAAAAAGAGCAAAAAAGATATCTTAGGAAAAAGTATTAATCTTTCTGGTATATTCAAGTTTAACTTAGGAGAAAAATTAGATGGAATAGAAAGATGGATGCTTCGATTAGGAGGAGGAATACTTGCATTAACAGTTATTTACGCAGCATTTACAATGTTTTTAAATCACCAAATACAAGAAAAAAATGCAGAGGTTGCAGCAGTAAAGAGTGATACACAAACACAAATAGCAGCAGTAGAGAGCGACATCTCTAAAATTAATCAAAAGACAAATCAATATCAACAATTATCTGATAATTTAAAAAATATCAGTGCACAAGTTGCTGATAAGAGTAAAAATAAAAAAACAATACCAAACTTATTAAGTCAAATTATGTTTGCTATTCCACAAGGGGTACAAGTTACTTCTATTGACAATACAACTTCAAGACATGTGGTCATTAATGCTCAATCTGAAAAATATGAACAATTAGGTATCTTTAAAGCGATATTGAAAACGCAAGGAATTTTAGCACCAGATACAATTGTTTCTTCATCAGGAACAAAACAAGGCAATGTTGTTCAAATTGTGATAGAAGGAGATTTGCCATGAAAAAGATTTTAATCATACTTTTAATTATATTACTACTTACATTATCATATTTTGCGATATTTAGAGGAATTACATTAGGAAAATTTGAAGTCCTAAGTGTGGAACAAATTCAAGCAGAAAATGAGAGACTAACACAAGAAATAGAGCAAACAGAAAAATTAAAGCATAGTGATTATGTACAAAAATCACAAGAGTTAGATAAAAGCATAGAAGGTTTATTAACTGCTAAAGAAGAATATTTAGCTTTGACAAAAGTTAGTACAGATGGAGAAATAAAAGCAGCTAACAGACAAGAAACTTATAAAATTGAGTATATTTGGACAAGAATAGGAAGCCATGCAACAAGTGAAGGTGTAGAATTAAAATTAGATATTACTTCAGGTGAGACTAGCGAAGAAGACGTTAAGAATTTAGCCTTCACAGTAACAGGAAACTATATTGCAGTAATCAACTTTGTATTATCTATTGAAGATGATAGTCAATTAGGATTTAGAATAGAGAACTTTAAAATTCTTCCAGGCTCAGGAGAAAATGGAAGACAGGCAACATTTACAGTAAGAAATGTTAGAATCAAACAAGAAAATGCAACTGCAAGTGTAACACCAGATACAACTACATCAAGCAATCCAGATACACAGTCAACTACAACAACTGATGGAACAGGAACTACAAATACAAACACAGTTCAGTAATAAATTTTTGAAGGGAGATATACTACTTTGAAAGTAATTAAATCAATATTTAAAGAAATATGTATTATGATTTTGTTATGTGTTGCAATTGTTCTTGTTTTAGGAGTTATCTTTTATGATTCTATTCCAAGCAACAAGGTAGTACCTAATAAATTATCAGCTTATGCAACACCAGAAAATGTGGTAACAGAAATTAATGAAACAATTACAGAAATGAATAAAGTAGAAGTTACTTATGAGATTAAAGGATCAGATTTAACTTTATACAAGCAAACACACAGCTATAAGCCAGGAAAGCCAGATCCATTTTCTGCAAGTACAAGTACAAATACATCAAAACCAAATGGTGGCAGCGCAAATAATGACAACAAAAATAATGTTGGAGGAAATGCCACTACAAATACAGACCCTAATTCAACAGGAACATTCTTTAACAATACGGGGCATAAATAATTTTCGGTTATATTTATTTAAATAAATATAAAAATATAACAAAAACAATTCTAAAGAGAAAGGAGTAAAAACCATGAAAATGCAAAAGAATGAAAGAGGTATCACATTAGTAGCTTTAGTTGTTACTATCGTTGTTCTATTAATTCTAGCTGGTGTTACAATTATGTATGTAATGTCAGATAACGGAATTTTTGGAAAAGCACAAGATGCTGGAGTTCAATCAAATGGTGCAGCTGTTAGAGAAGCAGTATTTCTTTCAGTAAGTGGATTATATGCTGAAGTTTATACTAATGATGCTGAAGCAGGAGAACCATTTAATGCCGCAATGAAGGCAGCTTTTGAAAAAAGCATACCAGCTGATATGAAAGTAGGAATGACATCAGGAACAGTTACAGCTACAAAAGCAAATCCATCTTCTATTACTATTAACGGTTATAGTATCAAATACAAAGGTACTACTTATACAGTAGGTTATAGTAGTTCTACTGGTGTAACAGTAACTGGTGATGATGGTTATGGTACAACAACACCACCTTCTACAGGTGAATAGTTTAAAAGTCTATTTAGGATAAAAGCAAAAGGCATATGCAGCATTGTATATGCCTCAACTTTTATCAGACTTAAGTCAGCCATAGAGAAGAAAGCGACTGTATGGATGATTTATACAATCGAGCAAAGTGAAATGTAAACCTTATATACTCATAAGTAGGAGAAAAAATATGACACCAATAGATACAATTGTCTATATTGCATTATTTTGTATAGGAACTTTATTTGGCAGTTTTTTTACTTTAGCAGTTTATCGTATTCCGTTGAAAAAAAATATTACTCATGAACGTTCCTTTTGCCCAAATTGCAATCACAAATTAACCTTTTTAGATATGGTACCAATTTTAAGCTATATCTGTTTAGGCGGAAAATGTAGATATTGTAAACAAAAGATTAGACCAAGATATTTATTATTGGAAATTTTATCTGGAATAGTTTTTGTTTTATTTGCCATATCTGTCAAACTAAACATATTAGAAAGTTCTTTATCTACCATAGTTTATTTTGTATTTGGACTTTTATATATAGCAACTTTATTTATTCTAGCAGGAATTGATAAAGAAAAAATGCAAGTAGAAAAATCTGTCTTATTATTTGGTTATATAATAGAGGTTCTATATATAGTATATCTTTATATAGTAGAACATGATCCTAATATATATAGATATGTTATATATTTAGCAATCATTTGTGCTTTAGTATTATTAGATACAGTTATGTTAAGAAAAAAAGCAAAAAATAGTTATCCAGTGGATGTTTTATTGCTTTGTATGTTTATTCTTACTTTTACCTATTCAGGAGTAAGTTTTTTGACAATTATAATGACTTTATTAACAATTACACTTTATATGATTTTTCAGAAAATATTTAGCAATAAAAATAGGAATAATACAGTAAAGGAAAATATACCAATTGCATTTTATTTATGCATGTCCAATATGATTATTTTAATTGTAACCAATTTTTATATCTTTAAATAAAAGGGAGAGAGCATGAAGAAAATATGTAAAAAGTTAAAATCAGAAAAAGGATTTACAATGCAAGATGTTATTATTGGCATTGTTATTCTCATTGTATTTGCAGGAACTATTGCAAGTAGTTATTTGGCAATTTACAAAGTACAAGCTCAAACAGAAGCTACTGCTGTGGCAAGCCTATATGGAATTCAAATATTAGAAGATATCGATAGAATTAGTTATGAACAAGTAAAAAACGGAATGGAACAAGAATACAAAAAAACTTATGGAATTTCTGATGCAATGAATTTGAAAATAGAAGTTAGTCAGTATGATCCAGATAATACTATAAAATTAGTAAAACTAACACTTACTTATGAAATAGCAGGGAATCAGGAAAACTTAGTATTAGAAAAATTAAAAATAAAAGAAATATAGGAGGAATGCATGAAATCTGAAAAGGGTATTACCTTAACTTCATTAATTATCTATTTAGGTGTAACACTAATAGTTGTGACAACAATTACAACATTTACCTCCTTTTTTGTTTCTAATATGGATGAAGTAAGAGCACAAGAAGAGTATGCACCAGAATTTAATAAATTTAGTATGTTTTTTATTGCAGATATTAAAAATAATCGAACAGCAGAAGTAACTCCTACTCAAGTGGAATTTGAAGACGGTACAATATATCAATATAATGCAACTGAAAAAGTGGTATATAGAAATAACACTAAAATAACAGAAAAAGTAGATAGTTTTAGTTTTACTTCCACACAAGAGACAATATCTACTACTACTAAGCAAATTATTAATGTCAAAATGTCTGTAAAAGGAAAAGTAAACTTAAAAAATGGAATTAATTATACTTTGAGATATTGGTAAATTTTTGTAAATAGAGCAAAAAGGTGTGGAACTATGCAAAAATATAGTATAATAGAAATAGAAAATTTTGTCGCAAAAGAGAAAGGAGAAACTTATGGGAAAACAACCATTAGGAATTGAACTTGTAAAAAGAGGGGTAGTATCAGAATCAGATATTGAAAAAGCATTAGATTATCAAAAAATACATCCCCATAAAAAAATGGGAGATATTTTAAATATTTTAGAGCTTTGTGATCCACATGTTTTAATAAAGTCTATTGGGGAGATTCTAGATGAGAACGCTATATATCTACAAGAGAATGATATTAAAATTAACATATTAGAATATATCTCTTTAGACATAGTGAAACAAAATAAAGCTGTGCCATTTGACATGGGGCAAGGAAAAATTAAAGTATGTTTTGCAGATACTTCTAATAAAAGATCTGTAGAAGTAGTAAGACTATTATTATTAAATAAAGGTCTTATTATGGAAAAATATATTACTTTTGAAACAAATGTAGAAGCAATTATAGGAACATTAGAAGGAACAGCTACTGAAAATATTAATACCAATGCAGATGTTTCAGGGCTAGTAGATACTATCATTAAAACTGCTATGGAGAAAAGAGCAAGTGATATTCATATTGAACCATTAGAAAATAATGTAAGGGTACGTTATAGAATTGACGGTCAGCTAATGACTGCAGTTAATATTGAAAAGGAAAAGCAATCACAATTAATAGGTAGGTTAAAAGCAATTTCTAATATGCATCAAGAAAAGCAAGAATCACAAGATGGCAGAATTTTAGCTTATCCAGATTATAATATTCGTGTGTCTTCACAAAGGAATGTATATGGAGAAAAATTTGTACTAAGACTTTTAAAGAAAAATGGAAATGTAAGAGAAATTTTTGAATTAGGATTTCCTAATGATGAAAAATTAGTTAATCAATGTTTTAATAAGAAAAATTGTATTACAGTTGTAGCAGCACCTACTGGTGAAGGAAAAACGACAACTCTTTATAGTATTATTGATTACTTAAATAATCCAGAAATCAACATTACTACTATTGAAGACCCAGTAGAGATTAGAATTAATGGATTAAATCAGATAGAAGTAGATGGAAAAGCTTCTTTTTCAGATTCTTTAAGAACTGTTTTAAGACAAGATCCTGATATTATATTAGTAGGAGAAATTCGTGATAAAGAAACAGCAGAAATTGCTATGCAAGCTGGACAAACTGGACACTATGTATTATCAACAATTCATACAATTGACAGTATAGAGGTTATTACAAGACTTAGAAAAATAGGTATTTCAAACTATGATATTGCAAGTATTTTAGCAACTTCACTTTCACAAAGATTAATTAGAAGAATTTGTCCACATTGTGCAAAAGAACGTGACTTTAATGAAGAAGAAAAACATATTATTAAAGAAATTGGCGATAAATGTGGTAAAACTTTTGACTTAGAGGGGAAGAAAACTTATGATGCTGTAGGATGCAAACGTTGCAACAATACGGGATATTATGAAAGAATTGCTATTTTTGAAATCCTTTTAGTAAATGATGATATTAAAGAATTAATTACAAAGGATGCTTCTAGTTTTGAAATCAGAAAAAAAGCATTAGAAACAGGTTATGAACCATTTATCATAGACGGTATTCGAAAAGTAATTAATGGAGTAACCACTTTAAGTGAATTAAATAGTAAATTGATTATTTATTAAAAGGAGGAAACTATGATAGATATAGATAAAATCATTACAACTGCAAAGGAAAAAGATGCGTCAGATGTTCATTTGATTTATAACAATAAACCAATTTTAAGAATTAGAAGAGATTTAGTAGAAATCGAAGAATACGAACCACTTAATGAAGACGATATGATGGATATTTATGATTACTTTGTAAGAGGAAATGTAGACAAAGATGGTGTATATAAAAAGAATAAGAACTTAGACTCTTCTTATGAATTAAATGGTATTCGATTAAGGGTAAATATATCAACATCAGATGATATGCCAACAGTGGTACTAAGATTAATAAAAAATGAATTACCTAAATATGAAGATTTAGGAGTACCAGATATTGTTAGAAGAACTATGAGCCAACCACAGGGATTAGTATTAGTAACAGGTAAAACAAACTCTGGTAAAACAACTACATTAAATGCATTAATTAACCAAATCAATGAAAATCAAAACAAGAAGATTTTAACATTAGAAAGCCCAGTAGAATTTAAACATACTTCTAAAAAATCTGTTATTGTACAAAAAGAAGTGGGAGTGGGAAGAGATTGCCCAAATTATAGTGAAGGTGTTAAAAACTCTCTAAGAGAAGACTGTGATATTTTAATTATTGGAGAGATTCGTGATAAAGAAACAATGGAAGCAGCAATAGAAACAGCAGAAGCAGGACATTTGGTAATTGGAACATTACACACCAAATCCTGTGCTGAAACGATTGACAGAATGATTAACTTCTATGATGTTAGAGATCAACAAACCATTAAATATTTAATTGCATCTCTATTAAAACTAGTAGTATCACAAAGACTTTTAAAAGGAAGAGATAATTCTTTAGTTTTAGTACCAGAAGTTATGGTAGTAGATAATATTGTTGCAGGTATTATACGTAAAGATAAAATTAGTGTTTCTGAAATAGAAGATGCCATTCAGAGTGCAGCAGACAAAGGAAGTATTGGTTTAATTAACTCTTTAGCTGAACTATTTGTAAATGATAAAATTACATTAGAACAAGCTAAATCACAAATTGAAGAAAAGAATATTGAGATTTTAAATAGAACCATTATGCAGTTAAAGATAAAAAAGGATAATCAAAGAAAAGCTGTTGCAAATCAAGAAAATATGTAAAAAGCTAAATTAGAAAGAAGGAGGAGGGAAAGTTGCCAGAATATGTATATAAGGCAGTAACAAAACAAGGCCAAATTGTAAAAAATAGGGTAGAAGAATCTAGTAAAAATAACTTAGTCAAAAAACTAAAACACAATGACTTACTACCAATAGAAGTAGTACAAGTTGGTTATAGAAGTAAAAATGGTCGTGTCAATAAAAGAAATATTATTGATATTGATGATGTTATGAAAACTGCTAACTCCGCTAATATATTACAAGGTAGAGATTCAGCAAAATTAACGGCAAGAGAGAAGGCAAGAATAGCCTTATCAGCAGGACAGAAAATCAGAATTAGAGATGTTATCATATTTACACAAAACTTTTACTTATTGAAAAAAGCAGGATTTAACAATATTCATGCTTTAGGTACAATTATTAATAGTACAGATAACTTATCATTTAGAGGAGTATTAGAGGATATTTTAGCAGGAGTTGAAGCAGGAGAATATATGTATACTACTATGGAATACTATTCTAATATTTTCCCCTATATCTACATCAATATGATTAAAGTAGGAGAGCTTTCTGGTTCCCTTACTACATCACTATCCCAGGCAGTTAGATATCTAGATGAAACAACAACCAGAAATAAAAAGATTAAAAGTATTGTAATACCAAATGTAGTACAATTCGTAGCAATTTTAATACTATTATTAGTTGGTACTATCTTCGTTTTACCAGCTATACAAGATGTATTTGATCAAATGGGATCAAATGTAGAGTTGCCAAAGATAACACAAGACTTTATGAAGTTTATTGATTGGCTAAAAGCTTTCTGGTATATACCAGTAGGGCTAATTACGATTATTGTCCTATCTATTGTAAGTTATATTAATACACCAAAGGGAAAATACAATTGGCATTACTTTAAATATAAGGCACCAGTTTTTGGAAGACTTATTTTCGCTATTGATTTTTCAAGATTAATGAGAGCAATGCTTTTAAACTTACAAAATGGAATGAGAATTCAAGACTCACTAGAAGTTAGTAAATCAGTTGTAAAAAATTATGTTATGCTTTCTATTATAGAAACATCTATCAACAATATTTTAACAGGTGCATCATGGATAGAGCCTTTTGAAAACTCAGGATTGTGTAAGTCAATGGAGATTGAGATGCTAAAAATAGGTATGCAAACAGACTTGCCAGAGATGATGGAAAAATTGCTAGATTATATGGATCAAGACATTAACAACAGCTTAGACAAGATGATGAAAGTATTACCAGAAATTTCTTATGCAATTGTAGGTGTACTATTAATCTTCTTAGTAGTTGTCGTAATTGTACCATGTATCCAATTATATATGGGTGAATGGTTAATTGAAGCATACCAAAACCAAGGGGTAATCTAAAAATTATAAGTTGAAAATACATCTATAAAAAATTATAGGTGTATTTTTTATATTCTAGGAAATTACACCAAATCGTTTTAACGATTTACATAAGTGACGTAGAAGAATCTTATATAGTAGCTCAGATTTTAGAAAGAAAGCTTATATAAAAATTTTTAAGTATTTGAAAAAAATATAGAAAAAAAATGAAAAAAGGTGTAAGATAAAAAAGAATGAAAAATATATAATGAACTATATGTTTATTATACGAGGAGGAAATATGAGAATAGGGATCGATTTAGGTGGAAGCCATATTGGTATAGGAGTGGTCCATCAAAATGGAACTTTGTTAGAGAAAAAAGAGATTGATTTAAGCAAGGAAAATAAAAGCAATTTAGAAGAATTTATCCAAAACTATATCATAAAAGGTATCAAAGAATATATGGATAAATATTCAGTAGACTTAATAGGAATAGCAAGTCCAGGAGAGCCAAAAGAAGGAAAAATTACTTCTTTAGTCAACTTAGGTATTCAAGAGATGAATATGACAGAGACAATTCAAAAAATTTGTGATCTTCCTATTCAAATTTTAAATGATGCAAAATGTGCAGGAATTGCTGAGAAAGTGCATGGGGCTTTAAGAAATGAAGAAGATGGAGTATTTCTTTGCTTAGGTACAGGAATTGGCGGAGCAGTATTTATAGAAAATAAATTGTTAACGCCTAAAAGACATTCAGGTTTTGAGCTAGGACATATGGTAATTCAAAAAGATGGAGAACCTTGTAAATGTGGAAGAAATGGTTGTTTTGAGACATATTGCTCTATTAAAAGATTAAAACAAGCATTCATTGAAATATTAGAAGTGTCAGAAGCAACTAGTGCACAAGAATTATTAGAAATTTTAAGAAAGAGACAAAATGAAGAAAAGATAGAACAAAAAATCAATAGTTATATAGAAGATTTAGTAACAGGCCTTAGCAATATTACTAACATTTTTGAACCAGAAGCTATTTGCTTAGGGGGAAGTTTTGTCTATTTTGAAGATATTCTATATGACAAGTTAGTAAAAGAATTTGAAAAAGGAGAGTATACTTTCAATAAAGATAATTTACCAAAATTGAAATTAGCAATGCTTGGAAATGATGCAGGAATGATAGGGGCAACAATTAAATAACAAAAATGCTTGATTTTTAGTGAGAAACATGTTACAATAGGAGCGTCTTGAAATAGACTTTCTTACTTACAGGTCAAACTGTAGGTTATTAATCCATAAGGAGGTGAAAAATAATGAACAAATACGAGAGTGTTGTCATTATTAATCCATCTGTAGAAGAAGAGAAAATAAAAGTATTATCTCAAAAATTTACAGATATTATTAATAATGATGGTAAAGTAGAAAAGATTGAAGACTTAGGAAAAAAGAGATTAGCTTATGAAGTTAAGAAAAACAAAGAAGGATATTATTTAGTAATTAATTTTGAAGCTAATTCAGATCTAATTGCAGAACTTGAAAGAAACTATAGAATTATAGATGAAGTAATTAAATTCATTACAATTAAAGCAGAATAAGAAGTAAAAAGAAAACAACCGAAGAATCGGGGGCCTTTAAATAAAAGAAAGGTAAGGTACACAAAAATATGAATAAAGTAATTTTAATGGGTCGTTTAACAAGAGATCCAGAAGTAAGATACACACAAACAAATAATACATTAGTAGCTTCTTTTAGTTTAGCAATTAATCGTAGATTTGTAAGACAAGGTGAAGAAAGACAAGCAGATTTCATTAATATTGTTGCATGGAGCAAATTGGGTGAATTCTGTAGCAAATATTTCAAAAAAGGTCAACAAGTTTCTATAGTAGGAAGACTACAAACTAGAACTTGGGATGATGAACAAGGACAAAAACGTTATATAACAGAGGTCGTTGCTGAAGAAGCGTATTTTGCAGATAGTAGAAAAGACGGAGAAGGAGCTAATGGTAACTTTGATGCTACTTTCGGAACAATGCCAGCTGCAAATAATGGCAATTCAGATTTTGAGATCTCTTCAGGAGATGATTTACCTTTTTAGGCTGGCAAGATAGTTAGCTAAGCCTGTAATGTAAATGATTTTCGACTATTTAAGAATAGGGGGAAAGAGAAATGGCAGACAAGAAGAATAATAGAAGAAATAACAGAAACAATGATGAAGACTATAATCCTAAATTTAGAAAAATGAGAAAAAAAGTGTGCCCATTATGTGCAGACAAAAATTTGAAATTGGATTATAAAAATGCTGACCAGTTAAGAAAATTTATTAATGATAAAGGAAAAATTCTTCCAAGAAGAGCAACTGGAGCATGTGCAATTCATCAAAGAGATATTACACTAGCAGTTAAAAGAGCTAGACAAATTGCTATATTACCATATACGCAAGATTAATGAAAAAAAGATGTTGGGAAACCAGCATCTTTTTTCTTACAATATAACCTATATATGTTCCATAAAAGTTTAAAAAACCCTAGCTTTTTTAAGGAAAATGCGTTACAATAAAAGAAGAGAAAAAAAGAAGGAGTGTACTATGAAAAATCCTAAGATTTTATATATTTTAATTGGTGCATTTTGTATCTTAGCAGTCATTGCAGGAATTTATGCGCAATTTTTTGTAAAAGATGAGGACAAGGATAATATCATTTTACCTAATCTAAATACAACAACAGATGATAATGTGGTAGAAAAAACAGCAGAAGAAATTAAAACGCAATTTACGAACTTATTTACCAATGTATTAAATAAAGGAGAATATGATACAACCAATATTCAAAAAATAGTAACTCAAAATGATATTGTATATTCAGCTTATGATATAGAAGATAAAAAGGAAAGTTATGAAATAGATATTCATTTACCAGTTATGAATATTCAAGGAGAAGTACCAACAAGTTTTAATAAAATTACCCAAGATCTTTTCGCTAATAAAGCATCTGAAATAATGAATAGTCAAAATGCAACCAAAACATTATATCAAATTGATTATGTGTCATACATTAATGGTGACATCTTATCATTAATCATTAAAGCAGCTTTAAAAGAAGGAAATAATCCACAAAGAGTAATTATACAGACATATAATTATCATTTAGCAACTGGCCAAAAGGTAAGTGTAGAAGACCTAATTGCACAAAGAAATTTAGTGCAAAGTGAGGTGCAAAGCAAAATACACAGTACAGTACAAAAAGCAAAAGAAGAAGCAGAAGTATTGGTGCAGTCAGGTTATACAGTATATAATAGAGAGTTAAATAATAGTATATACCAATTAGCTAATGTTGAAAATTACTTTTTAGGTCCAAACGGAGATTTATATATCATATTTGCTTATGGAAATCAAAATCATACTGCAGAAATGGATATTGTATTATATGAACATAAAGGATAAAAAATATGGCAAAAAATTTACTCATTACCGAAAAACCATCTGTTGCTATGGAATTTGCAAAAGTATTAAAGTGTGGTGGTAATAGAAAAGACGGGTATATTGAATCTGACAATTGGGTGATTACTTGGTGTGTAGGTCATTTAGTAACAATGAGCTATCCTGATAAATACGATGAAAATTTAAAATTTTGGAGACTAGATACGCTTCCATTTATGCCAAAAGAATATAAATATGAAGTAATTCCTAATGTAGAAAAGCAATTCAATACTGTCAAAAGCCTACTACTAAGAGAAGATGTAGGCTGTATTTATGTTGCAACCGACTCTGGGCGTGAAGGAGAATATATTTATCGATTAGTAGAAAACCAAATAGGATTAAAAGACAAACAAAGAAAACGCGTATGGATAGATTCTCAAACAGAGGAGGAAATTAAAAGAGGGATTGAACAAGCAAAAGATTTGGTGGAATATGATAGCTTGTGCAATTCAGCATACTTAAGAGCAAAAGAGGATTACTTAATAGGCATTAATTTTTCTAGGCTTTTATCCATTATTTATGGCCGCAGAATGGCAAAAGATATGGGAGAAGACAAAATTTCTATTTCAGTAGGAAGAGTAATGACTTGCGTACTAGGAATGGTAGTACAAAGAGAAAGAGAAATTCGTAATTTTGAAAAAATACCTTATTATAAAATAATAGGAACCTTTGGAGAAGAAAATAGATTTTTTACAGCAGAATGGAAAGTAACAGAAAACTCAAAAATGTGGGAATCACCAAAGCTATATAACGAATCAGGTTTTAGAAAAGAAGAAGAAGCAAAAAACTTTATTCTTTCTTTACAAGAGAAAAAAGCGACTATTATAGAAGTCAAAAAATCAAAAACAAAAGAAAATGCTCCACTCTTATTCAATTTAGCAGAGATTCAAAATGAAGCCACGAAAAGGTTTAAAATTAAGCCAGACCAGACTTTAGAGATTATTCAAAATTTATATGAAAAAAAATTAGTAACATATCCAAGAACAGACGCAAGAGTACTTTCGACAGCAGTAGCAAAGGTAATTTCTAAGAACTTAAATGGCTTAGCAAAAGGATTTAAGGATGAAGAGATTCAAGGATATATTCAAAAAATGGTGACAGAAAAATATTCTACAGATTTAGTAAAAACGAAGTATGTGAATGATAGTAAAATTACAGACCATTATGCCATTATTCCAACAGGGCAAGGTTTTGAAAATTATGATAGTTTGCCAGAATTACAAAAACAGATGTATAAAGTAATTGTAAAACGTTTCTTAAGTATTTTTTATCCACCAGCAGAATATAGTAAAATCTCTGTTACTATCGAAGTAGAGAATACTGATGAAGAAGGATGGGGAAATGACAAAAAAGAACAATTTTCAGCAAGTGGTAAAGTTTGTGAAAAGCTAGGATATTTAGAAATCACTAAAAATGATTCTAAGAATAAAGAAAATGTAAAACAAGAAAAGCAAGTAAATACAGAGAATAGTGGAGAATTAGCTTTAGAGCAAAAGACAGAGGTAGATAAAACCAATGAAGAAGAACAACCTAATAACTTAGAAATTTTGAAAAAATTAAAAAAGGGAGAAAACATAGGCGTAATCAATTATGAAACAAAAACATCAGAAACTTCGCCACCATCTAGATATAATTCAGGTTCTATGATACTTGCTATGGAAAATGCAGGGAAACTAATTGAAGAAGAAGAACTAAGAGAGCAAATCAAAGGAGCAGGAATTGGAACTAGTGCTACAAGGGCAGAGATTATGAAAAAGTTAGAACGAATTGGATATATAGCAATTAATACAAAAACGCAAATTATTACTCCTACTGTAAAAGGAGAAAAAATTTATGATGTCGTATACCAATCTATGCCAGATATGTTAAATCCAAAATTGACAGCTAGTTGGGAAAAAGGATTAGATATGGTTTCCAAAAGAGAAATACAACCAGATGAATTTATGGGGAAATTAGAGGCATATATTAATTCTAAAATTGATAAGCTAGTGATAAAAAGATAATTGATAAGCTCAGAATAATAGGAGGAAGGAATATGCAAACAACATTAAAGAATGCCTATAGAGAAGTAGGACAAATATTAAATGTGTTGGGAAATGAATATAAAGTAAAAATTCCTTCTAAGGTGCTTGCTCTTTTAGAACACAATACCATATTAGAAAATGATGAGGAGCAAAATATAAACGAGTGGTCTAATAGAATAAAAAATGGACAAGTTAGTAGAAATGCTTTAGTAATTCTTAGTATTTTAAATATAAAATATTGGGCAAGTGAAGAAGAAAAACAGAGATTGAAAGCAATCTATGATGAGAATGAAAAACAATATCAAAGCAAAATAAATTGTTATAAAACTCAAGACTGGTTAAAAAGAGAAGAAAGAAAAGAGAATTTACAAGCAGAAGTAAGCTTAGTAAAGATACATAAAAATTCTATTTGGGAAAAGATAAAAATATTTTTGAAAACTTTGATGTCAAAAGGAAAGTGAGATTAAAAAATGAATATATTTTTTAATAGCCAATATAGTCTAGATGAGCTAGAGCAATTTAGAGATGAAAATGGCTTTATAGATTTAACAAAAGCGGGAATACAGTTTACACAAGAAACTAGAGAAGAGGCAGGAAACCCAAGTAGAGTAAAAAACTGGGTTGATTTTCAAGGAAGAAAAGCTTTGGTAAAAGGTGAAGCCATTCGAGAAGAGGAACAAAATTATGGAATTTATGCAGAATTAATAGTAGAAGAAGTAGCAAAACAGGTGGGACAAACGACAGCACATTATGATTTAGTTAAATTCTTAGGAGAAGATGGCAAATATCATCAGGGAGTTTTATCTGTATCTGTGTTAGAAAATAGTAGAGAGCAATTAGTAACTCTTCACGATATTATAGGAGATGAACCAGAAGAAACTAGTGATTTTATTGATACAACAAGTTATGAGTTTACTATAAGAAAATTAGAAGAAGAATTACGAAAAGATGGTTATGATGAACAAAATATAGTGAATGTTATTACTGAATATAAAAAGAGATTAGTATTTTTACTTGCAGTTATTGAAACCGATCAACATACAGAAAATATTGCTTTTAAACAAAGCAAAATAGATGGAAGAAGTCGAATTGAGTTAAGCCCAAACTATGATAGAGAATCTGCTTTTATGCTAGATAATGATATTTCTACGATAGGAAAATTATTAGAAGACTATATAGGATTAAGAGAAAGTGTAGATAGGGCCCATCCAAGAATAGGAACGATAAGAACTATAGAAGATGGTGGGTTTGAATCATATTGGAAGGATACTTTTGAAGCATTATGTGAAGAGGATGAAATTTATGACTATTATGAACAAAATATTAGAGGAACTATTGATATAGAAAAGGCAATGGAAGGGGTAGAACAAAGGATAAAAGCTCCATTACCAGAAGCGGTAAAATTGTTAGTAAAGCATGCGTGTCGTATTAGAAATGAACAAATGGAAAGAATAATGGATGGAGAAATGCTAATAGAAGAACAAGTAGATGTTAGTATGTTATTTAGATTAATAGCTAATCAAGGAGTAGCAACTAAAGTGCGTACAGGGGAGCAAGTACAAATAGGTAATATAATGCAAAGAGATATAGTATCAATGCAAAAAAACATAGAAGATAAGAGTAGAGAAGATTTTACAATATAAGCATAAGATTGCAAAAACAAGAAAAATATGGTATAATAAGTTGAATGTGTAATACACACATGAATACAAAGAAAGGTAGGAAGAAATGAGGTACAGAATTTTTTATGAGGATATTGAAATTGGGATGCTGGAAATAAGTGCAGATGGAAATCAGCACAAGTATACTCCTAATCCTGATGGAATAGCCCTTGTAGAGGACCATGCACCGCTGACAAGGAAAATGGTTGAAGGAACCAATGGTTGGGAGCCTGCAATACCATTTTTCAGAAATCGAATTGAAGATGCAAAGCGATTTTCCCATGACGAATGCATTACCAAGCACACAGACAACATCCGTATGATAAGGGAGGATGGTGAGCAAGCCTTTCCAAAGCCACTGTGATAAATCACAGTGGCCCTTCTTTTTTTATATTCACTTTTTATGGAAACGAAACATAATATATAGCAAATTAACTTATCTGTATATTATAAAATCGTACAGAGGAGAGAAAGGGTGAATAAAAATGGCTAGTTACATAATAGAAGGAGGTAGAAGACTAGAAGGAGAAGTGGCTGTATCAGGCTCCAAAAATGCCTCTTTACCAATTATTGCTGCAACAATTTTGAATCCAAATGTTACCAAGCTATATAATATTCCAAATATTCATGATACACAAATAACATTAGAAATTTTAAAACATTTGGGTTGCAAGCTTAAGAAAAGTCATGGTAAAATAGAAGTCAATAGCAAAAATATAGACAAAAGAGAAATTCCAGAGCACTTAATGAATCAAATGCGCTCAACAGTAGTATTGGCAGGAGCGATCTTAGGAAGATTTAAAGAGGCAAAGTTTTCGTATCCAGGGGATTGCGATATTTGGTGGATACAAAGGACAAGCATAAGATAAATGAGTGGATTAGAGGAATATTGTAAGCAAAAATTACATTTGCAAATTATGTAAAATTATGCTAAAATGAATATATGAGAGCAGTTTTGCTCTAATTCATGAAATAACAGGAGGAAAACGGACATGATGAAAGCTTTGCTAGAGGTGAAACAAATCACTTTGCAAGTAAGTGGACGGGAAATGACTTTTTCCAAGGAAGAGTTAGTCTCTATCTTGGAAAAGCACTTTGATGCCAAAGAAACACAGCCCAAAGGAGAAAATGCACAAACAGCTGAAACCAAACAGCAAGAAAAAGTTGAAGTGGCACAAACGCCGACAGAAGGAAAATGTTTTGAGGTAAATCCCATGGTGATTGACCAGAGCCTTTTTTCAGAGCCGAGAGATGACAGCCGACAAGAGTGGACAAGACAGATTATCTTGGAGGCATTTGCCGAAATGAAAAATGCTTCCAAATATGCAAGACCGTTTAAGACCATGATGCCAAAAAAGACATGGGGGGAAAAAACTGTTAGTGAACAGAGAAAAGTGGCTTGCTATTTAGGAGACCATATGGCAGATTGGGTTGAACAGGCATTGGAATGGGCTCAAAGAATTGCAAATGGTGAAACATGGGAAGCTGTTTGTAATGAGCCTGATACCGCCAATTGGTACAGGGTAGTCATATGGAAAAGTGGCTACGCACGGCTCGTTGGAGGTTCGCGTAAGCGCGGCGATAATCTTCCTGCCTCTGGTGTTGTCAGCCACGGTTGCAGTCCTAATTACAGGCTCGGCGACACTGTGCCGTTGGTTGTGCTTTAAAAGTAGCACTGTTCACTGTTTCAACATTTTTAGATAGTAGCAAAGTAAAAAAAAGGGGAAGAAACTTTAAATAAAGTAGCTTCCCCTGATATTTAAATAAGGAGAATTTAGATGTCTAGCAGTGAATTAGTTATTATACCTAAAATAGAAAAATACATAGAATATATGTTAATAATATTACTTAAATTACCAAGAACCGAAAAGTTTAGTATAGGTATTGAGGTAAAAACAAGTGTATATAATATGCTTAAAAATGTATTATTAGCCAGTAAAGTAGAAAGAAATAAAAGAATAGGCATTTATAATATAATAGATACAGAAATATGCTATCAAAGAATCTGCATAAGGATAATGTATAATAATAAATGGATTGATAGTAAAAAATATAAATATAGTAATGAATTATTAAGTGAAATAGGAAAAATTTTAGGAGGACTGATAAAATCAGTAGGAGTAAAAGAATATGCCAAAAACAATTAGAAATGTATATGAAATGGAAGTTTCATTTGAAAAATTATTAGAAGCACATAAAA
>JAAWKD010000077.1 GCA_022797215.1 Clostridia bacterium | reverse complement strand
ACTTCCATCATTGTATACAGCTTTTACTGTTACATTTGATTTGATATCTTCTAATGTTGTTCCTGCTTCTACTGCTGTTGTGTTGTCATAGCTTGCTTCTATTCCTGTTAATACTTTTGCTGCTACTGTTACTGTAGCCTTTACAGTAATCGGATTATGGTTTTCATCTCCAGCATAAGTTACAGTAATTTCTGCTGTTCCTTCTTTAATTGCTGTTATGATACCTTTATTATCAACTGTTGCAATATTAGTATTATTGCTTACATATGATGCTTCTCCTATTCCATTTCCGCTTATCTTAGCAGTTTGTCCTACTATAATTGCTGTTGGATTAACACTTACTGTTACATTCTCTTGGTTTGCTTTATTTACTGTTAATGATAATCCTGTAATATTAGCTGGTACTTGATAATTTTTAAATTGTTGATTTGGATCTTCATATCCAAATTTCACTGTGATTCCTGTTGTTGTTCCTGCATCTGTTCTTCCCTCACCAAAGTCTACAATTGTTAATCCTCCTGGTAGTGTTACTTCTGGTTTTAATTGTACTTTGTATTCATCTCCAGTATATGTAAAGCTTGTAATAAAGTCATTTTTACTAATTGGAGTTGGGATTGGTGCTGGCTTAATGGTTAATGATAAGCCACTAACTGGTGCTGGAACAGCATAGTTTTTATATCCAGTATATTTTGAATCATAACCAAATTTTACAGTAATTCCTGTTTTTGTTCCTACGTTTTCTCTTATTCCACCATAGTTTGTAATTATTATTCCTTCTGGTAATTTTGCTTTTGCTTCTTCTGTTAATTGAACTGTTTGAGCAACTCCATTGTAAAGAACTTCTGTTACAAAATCATCTGCTGTAATTTCTATTATTGCTGGTTTAATAGTTAATGATAATCCACTAACTGGTGCTGGTACAGTATAGTTTTTATATCCAGTATAAGCTTTATCATAACCAAATTTTACTGTGATTCCTGTTTTTGTTCCTATATTCTCTCTTGTTCCGCCAAAGTCTGTAATAATAATCTCTTCTGGTAATTTTGCTTTTGCCTCTTCTGTTAATTGAACAGTTTGTGCTACTCCGTTATAAGGAACTTCTGTTACAAAATCATCTGCTGTAATTTCTATTGTTGCTGGTTTAATAGTTACTGATAAACCAGTTACTGCAGCTGGTACAGCATAATTTTTAATTCCTTCATAATCTTCTTGATAACCAAATTTTACTGTTGCTCCTGCTGTTGTTCCTATATTCATTCTTGTAGTAGTATTACTTGTAATAATAATTCCTGCAGGTAATTTTACAGTATCTTTTAATGAAACTTTTTGTGGCTGCCCATTGTATGTTAATTCTGTTACAAAATCATCTGCTGTAATTTCTACTGGTGCTGGTTTGATTGTTAGATCTAGTGTTCTAGTTGCTTCACTCAATGCATACTTTGTGCTATCAGTTACTCCAAAAGTTACTGTTACCTGAGTTGTTCCTGCATTTGTTCTTCCTTTACCCCAATCAATAATTGTTAAACCTTCTGGTAATTTTGTTCCTGTTTTTAATTGAACTTTTTGTTCTGTTCCATTTTGTTCATAATCTGTTCCATTATATACAAATTCTGTTTGGAACTCTACTTTGCTTGTATCTATTGTTATAATTTTTACTTCTAATTTAAATGCTTTAACTAATTCTAATTTTGCATCAAATTTACTTTGTAAATCGTTAACCGATTGAGCATCTTTTACTAATTGTTCGAACTCATCCCAATTTGTATAAGATTCACTTGGTAATAAAGTTGCTAAATATTGATCTAATTCAGCTTGATCTACTTCTTTTGCTGTTAATGGAAAATCTATTACTTCTGATACTCTACTATCAAATACGCTTTGTAAATCTTCAGATTTTACATCATCTACTAGTTTCATAAAGTCTGTCCAGTTTGTATAATCTGTACTAACTAGCGATTTTACAAAATTATCTACTGCACTAGTATCTACTTTTTCTTTCTCTAATGCATTAATTGCTGCTCTAATTTCTACTACTTTTGCATCAATCTCTGATTGCTTTGTTAAATCATTAATGCCTTCTAATGTTTTCATTAATGCTTCAAAAGTTGTTGATGTATAATCATCTTGATTCTTAACTATTTCATTTACTTCTTCAAGAATTGCCAATAATTCTGAATTATCAGCTTTCAAATTTTCTATTGCTGCTTGTAAGTTTGTTATAGCTTCTTGAACATCTTGTTTGCTTGCATTTTGATTATCTCTTACTGCTTCTGCTACTGATTTTTCAGCTAAAAAGGCTTCCCATGTTTTGTCTGAATAGTCACCTTGTTCTTCTACTACCTTTTTATCTGCTATTGCTATAATTGCTTTTAAATCTGTAAGGTCAACTAAACCATCAATTGCATCTCTAATTTCTTTTACTTTATTATTAACATCTTCTTGTGATGCATCTAGATCGTTTGCTAGTTCATCTGCACCTACTAATGCTTCTATTACTTTTGCATAGCTTCCTGCTGTGTAATCTGCTTTTGTATTTTCTAAAGCTTTTGCTTCTGCAATAATATCTGTTAATGCTTTTTTATCTGCTTTTAATGCATCCATTGCTGTTTGTAATTCTGTTTTTGCTGCATTTACTTCATCTTGTGTTGCATTATTGTTTGCTAAAACTGCTTCTGCTTTTACTTTTGCTTGTTCAAATGTTGTCCAAGTCTCTTCTGAATAATCAGATTCGTTTTTCTTAGCTGCTTCTGCAACCATTTCTTTTAATTCTTTAATATTTACTAATGCATTGATTGCTGCATTAATTTCATCTACTCTTGTATCAATATCAGATTGTTTTGTTAAAGCTTCTGCTCCCTCTAATTTTTCTTCTAATACTGCATAGCTTCCTGCTGTATAATCTGCTGCATTTAATTTTCCTGCATCCTCAATTGCCTTGTTTAATGCTGTTTTATCTACATCTAAAGCATTCATCTTTTCTGTCAAAGTTGCTAATGCTGTGTCTACTTCATTTTGAGTCGCATTTTCATTATCTAATACACTTTGTGCTGCTGTTCTTGCTGCTTCAAATGGTCCCCAAGTTGCTTCTGAGTAATCTGCTTCTACCTTTTCATTTGCTGTATTTAGGCTCGTTTTTAAAGCAGAAATGTTTACTAATGCTTTTACTGCATTTTGAATTTCTGTTACTTGTGCATTTAATTCACTTTGAGTTGCATTTTCATTTTCTAATATAAGTTTTGCTACTTCTATTTTTGCTTTTAATGCATCATGAGTTATTTTTGTATAATCTGCTGCATTTAATTTTTCTGCATCTTGAATAACCTTATCTAATACTGATGTATCAGTTGCTAAGGCTGTCATTGTATCATTTAAAGTTGCTAATACTGTGTCTACTTCATTTTGAGTTGCATTTTCATTTTCTAATACACCTTGTGCTGCTGTTCTTGCTGCTTCAAATGGTCCCCAAGTTGCTTCTGAGTAATCTGCTTCTTGTTTTCCATTTGCTGTATCTATTGCTGTTTTTAATGCTGAAATGTCTACTAGGTTATCTATTGCATCTTGGATAGCTTCTAATCTAGCATCAATTTCACTTTGTTTTGTTAGTTCTTTTGCACCATTTAGTGCATCACTTAATGTTTTATAACTTCCTTTTGTATAATTATCTCCTGCTATTTTTTCTGCTTCTGCAATAAGTTCTAATAAAGCAGTATTATCAAATGTTAGTCCTGCAAAAGCTACATCTAATGCTGTTTTTGCATCATGTACTTCTTTTTTCGTTGCATCTGTTTTACTAACGATTCTTCTTGCTTCTGCTAATGCATCTACATATGCTTGATAACTTTCTGTTGAATAATCAGCTGCATTAATTTCTTCACTTGTTGCTGCTGTAATACTGTCTTTTAATTCTTTAATACTTACCAAACTCTTAACAGCTTGTTCTAAGTCTTCTTTTGCTTTATTAATTTGTGTTTGTGTTGCTGTCTCATCAACTAATACAGCTTTTGCTACTGTTAAAGCCTCTGAATATACAGTATAGCTGTCTAATGTATAATTGCCTTTATTTGCTTCACTATATTCATCTTTTTCTGCTTCTTTAATTGCATTTTCTAATCCAACTCTACTAGTTGTTAATCCAGCCATTGCTGTTTCTAGAGCTACTTTTGCATCATCAATTTCTTTTTGCGTTGCATCATTTTTTGCTAAAATTGCTTCTGCTGCTGTTTTTTCTTGTACGAATATTCTCCAAGTTTCTTCTGAATAATCAGCTTCATTCTTCTTAGCTGCTTCTGCAATAACTGCTTCTAAATCTGTTTTGTCTGTTGTTAATGCTGTCATTGCATTATCTAATGCTGTTTTTGCTTCTGCTACTTGTCCTTTTGTTGCACTTGGATTTGCTATTACTGCTTCTGCTGCTTCTTTTTTAGTTATAAAAGCTTCCCAACTAGCTGTTGAATATTCTTCTTGTACTTTTGTTCCTGCTGTTTCTAGGCTTGCTTTCAAACCAGAAATATCTACTAATGCATCAATTGCATT